>JAQGPB010000355.1 GCA_028293265.1 Pedosphaera sp.
TCTTCATCAATATCGGAATGAACATCCGCATCATGCCGGTGACGGGCGTCCCACTGCCGCTACTTAGTTATGGCGGGTCCTCAGTGGTCGGCTCGTTGATCGCCATCGGCCTGCTGCAAAACGTATATATGTATCGAAAGGCTTATTAAGGTATGAGTGACAGAAATTTTTCCCGCCGGCGCCGTGGAGGCATGCGCTTCCGGCCCAGCGGGGGCATCAACAATCCCAATCCCAACCGCCCGGACCGCGAGGCGTTGGAGGCCCGCGCCGAGGTGATCGGCGACAAGGCCCCGCAGGACAAGGTTTATGACCGTGCCCGGCATGCGCAGGAGATTGACCGCGCGGAGAATGTCGCCGCCGGCCTGCCGCCCGAGGGCGCGCCCAAAACCGAGGAAGCCGACCTCGCCGAATCCGCCGCGGGCAAGGGCAGTTTTCGCGAGCCCGATCTTTCGACCCCGGCGGAAGTCCAGGAGGAAAAACCTTTTGAGCCGGTGAACATTCCGCAACGCCCCCAGGGCATCGTGGAAACCATCCGCGCCGCCGCCAGCACGGTCATCAAGAAGGTTCAGCGGCTCATCAAGCCCGTCAAGCGCAGCCACAAGGAAGTCATCATCAACGCCGAATCCCTTGAGACCCGCGTCGCTGTGATGGAAGAAGGCAAGCTCGAAGAATTCACCATCGAGCGCACCACGGAAGAGCGCCTCGTCGGCAGCATTTTCAAGGGCAAGGTGCGCAACCTCGAGGACGGCCTCAAGGCGGCATTCGTGGACATCGGTTTTGAAAAAAATGCGTTCCTGCATTATTGGGACATCGTTCCCAGCAATTTCGACAGCGGTGTTGAGTTGGTCGAGCGCGAGACGAAACGGCGCGAAAAACCCCGTATCACCCAGAAAGACATTCCGCGCCTCTATCCGCCCGGCAGCGACATCATTGTGCAGGTCACGAAGGGCCCCATTGGCAGCAAAGGCCCGCGCGTCACCACGAATCTTGTTTTGCCCGGCCGCTATCTCGTGCTGCTGCCCAACTCAGACCAGAGCGGCATTTCCCGCAAGATTGAAAACCAGCAGGAACGCCAGCGCCTCAAAAAAATCCTGCGCGAACTCACCATTCCCGAAGGCATGGGCGTCATCATGCGCACCGTCGGCGAAGGCCAGCAGGCCCGTTATTTCGTCCGCGATCTCGCCTTGCTGCTCGAAGAATGGAAGCTGATCCAGGAACGCATCAAGACGCAGCCCTCCGCCACCTGCGCCTTCCAGGAACCGGACTTGATCGAGCGCACCGTTCGCGATTTCTTGACCGAGGATGTCGAGCGTATCGTGGTGGACAGTGCCAAGGCTTATGACCGGATGCGTGAAATGATTTCAAAAATTTCGCGCCGCTCCGCGGACAAGGTCAAGCTTTACAACGAATCGCAGGCCATCTTCGACCGGTTCAACGTGAGCCGGCAGTTGGAGAACGCCTTCTCGCGCACGGTTCACCTGAAGAGCGGCGGTTACATCGTCGTGGACGAAACCGAGGCGCTCGTTGCGATTGACGTCAACACCGGCCGCCACAAGGGCGGCAAGGACCAGGAGTCAGCCATTCTCCGGGTCAATCTCGAAGCCGCCGAGGAAATTTCCCGGCAATTGCGCCTGCGAAACATGGGCGGCCTGATCGTGCTCGATTTCATTGACATGAAGCACCCGCGCGACCGCCAGCAGGTTTACCAGCGGATGAAAGACGGCCTGCGTCGCGATAAGGCCAAGACCCACATCCTGCCCATCTCCCAGCTTGGCCTGATGGAGATGACCCGCCAGCGCCATTCCGAAAGCGTTCATGCCGCCGTGTATGACGAATGCCCTTATTGCAAAGGCCGCGGCAAGGTAAAGAGCGCCCTGACCATGAGCGTCGAAATCCAGCGCAAGCTCAGCGAAATTTTAAAGAAACGCTCGCGCGACGAATCGGATTTTCAACTGCGCATCGTCGTACATCCCAGCGTTCTGGATCGTTTGCGGAACGAGGACGAGAAGCACCTCATCGAAATGGAAAAGCGTTACTTCGGCAAACTGTCCTTCCGCGCCGACCCCGCGCTCCACGCCGAGCTGTTCAAAATCGTCAACGTGGCCACCAACGAAGAAGTGAGCTGAGCCGCGAGAGAAGCCAATTAGAACGAAACACCCCGCATAAAACGCGGGGTGTTTTTTTATCAAGTGAGTGCGTGTCCGGACAACGGCCCGCCCGAACCTTCGTCAAGTCTTGGACTGCGGCAGTCCCCTGCCTCTTTGGCATGGTCCACAATCACCGATCACCATTCGCGAAAAACTCCTCTCGGACCAAAACCACCATCACTTGTCCGACTTATCCACCGCTCTCTCAAGCTTCGGCCCGTGCGCCTTCACTTTGCGAACTACCACCAGCCAGGCCGTTTCATTTCCCGCCGGTCCGGCATAAATCAGCAGATGATCATCGGTTAATGGCTCCGTATTGATCAGAACGGGTTTGCCCTCGCCGTAAAGCCTGACTTCCACACGGCTTTTGCCGAGGTTTTTGATGTCCAAGGTGCAGCGTTTGCTCATGCGGATGCCCTTTTTTGTCTCCCCGATGGGAATCTCCAACGGTTGCCGGGGCGGGACTTCAAAATAATACTTCCAACGATAGGGCGAACTGCCCAGTCTCCGGGCGAGTTCGGCATCCACGGGTATATGGGTGGGGTCTGGTGAGTGCGGGTCATTGGTGCCCCAAACCAGCAATGCCTCGCCGTGGATCGGTTCCTCGGCTAAAGCCGCACTGGCGCACAACATGACCGCCAGACAAATCAAGGCCCGGTGCATCCGAACGGAGGCAAGACTAAAATTCTTCATTCAGGCGCCACACTAGCAAGACCGGAGGATTCCGTAAACTGTGAATCCGCCGTCCGGTCGTAAATCCAGACCATGGTCATCTTTTGTTGCTGATCCCGGTACGTGTACGATCCCATGTCGTCCGAGGCAAGTTCCACCTGCCCAAGCTGGCTGCCGGTCCCGCCCCCATGCATGGTCATGACCGCCAGCAGGCAGGACAACAGCGCGACGCCGCCCACCGGCAGAAAGTGGCGTTGCAACCAGGTGAACCAGGAAACTGACGCCACCGGCTGCCCGGCCTGCTCCTGGCGCTCGATCTCGCGCTGGATTTTGGACCAGAAAAATTCGCGGCTCTCCGGCAGCCGGCATTCCGACTCGTGGCCGGCCAAGGCGGCGCAGGTGTTTTGCATTTCAGCCAGCAGGGCTTGAGCCCCGGCTTCCCGGGCCAGCCAGGCCTGCACCTCGGCGGCATCCTGTTCGGACAGTTCGCCGTCCAGAAACGCCTGCAATTTCAATTGTAACTCTTGATTGATCATTTTGAATCTTCCGTTCTCAAACCTGCCAGCAACACCGCCATCTTGCGGCGCGCATAAAACAGCCGTGACATCACTGTGCCGATCGAACAGGCCATCGTCTTCGCAATTTCCTTATATTCCATCTCTTCAAATTCATGCAAAACCATTACGGTCCTGTGCTCGTGCGACAACTGGCCCAATGCCTGGTCAATTCGTTTCCGCAACTCGCCCCGCTCCAGCCGTTCTGTCGGATTCACGATCACCGCCGGCATCTGCCGCTCCACCCCGCCGGATTCTTCATCCATTTCTTCAATGGAATCCGTGCGCTGCCGTTTCCGCCGGCGCAACTGATCCAGACAAAGATTGATTACAATCCGCGTCATCCAGGTCCAGAAACTCGAATCGCCCTGGAACTGCTTCAGCCGTTGCCAGCTTTTTACCCACGCTTCCTG
>JAQGPB010000357.1 GCA_028293265.1 Pedosphaera sp.
CCCTTTTGCAGCAGGCAGATCGAGGTGCTTTTGAAGCCGATGTCCACCAGCGCAATGGCGTCTTTGGCGAAAATGTCCGGCATGGCCAGTTCGAATGCATTCGCAGGACCGATGATTCCCGGCACGACCGACTCAGGCGTCAAGCCAGCTTGGCGCATGGCGGTCTGAAGATCGTCGGTCAATTGCTTCTTGGCGCCGCCGACCAGCACCTTCATTTTTTGCGAAGTGGCAGGTTTGGACGGATCACCGCCGGTGCCATTGAGCCGGTTGGGGATAAAATGGCAATCGAAGACATGGCCCGGAAGATCCTGCTGGAGGTAGTTCTTGGAATTATTCTTGAGAATCAGCCGCATGTCATCCATCGGAATCTGCGGCAACTCCGCCTGGCGCACGATGGAGTCGTTCACGCTGATGGCGAGGCTTACAAACTTGGTTTTGGCATCCATCGCCTGATAAATGGCTTTGAGATGGTCCGCCAGCAGGTCCACCGAGAGGGTCTTCTCGTAAATGGGGGCATCCATTATGCAATAGCGCAGCAGGGTATAGACATCGCCCTTGCGTTGCAGATGGACGGCTTTGGTGGAGCGTCCGCCCAGGTCAATCGCGATGATCTGGTCGCGTTTTTTTGCTTGGCCGTTTAAAAATGGCAGCGGCATAAAGTTATTTATTCACAACTTGCACCTTGCAAGTAGCAACTCCTTTGCCATTTCCTGCCCGGACAGCCCGATGACCGGCTTCAGTCCTTCAAACGCACCGCGCGCGCCTGCAATTCGTCCAAAAGCGTGCGCAATGGCGGTGAAGGTTTGCCCCGCCAAAGCGCTCCGACTATCACCGGCGGAAAGCCCGGCAAGGCCAGTGCCCGGACTTTTGGGGACATTTTTGTCTTGGGAATAGACACCGTCAATCCGATGCCAAAGCCATTGGCCACATAAGTTTCGATGGCATCCGTCGAATTGATTTCCATGCTCGGAAACCAGTCAATGCCCAGCCGGTTGAGGCCCTGCTGGAAATTGCGCGACATGACTTCATTGGCCGGCAGGCTGATTAACGGCTCGACGATTTTGTCCCGTTTCCAGAGTTCCTCGGCGGAAGCCAGCGGGCTTTCCTTGGGCACCATGAGGATCATCGGCAGTTCCAGCAGCACCAGCGAATGCAGGCCCGAAGGCGGCTTCCCTTCGATCACAGTCACGGCGACATCTATCTCCTGCTTCTCCAGCATCGTTTCGAGTTCCGGCTGGTAACCTTCGCGCAGGGCGACTTTCAATTGCGGAAATTTTTTTCGCACCGCCAGCAGCAATTCCGGCAGGTGATCCCGCAGCACGATATCCGAAGAACCGATGCGAATTTGGTGCGTCGCGCCGCCCTGCAACTGGCTGGCCATGGCGTCAACGCCGGAGAAGAAGGGCTCGATGAACTGATACAGCTTCTCCCCGGGCGGCGTCAGCGCAAATGGGCGGCGATGAAACAGTGTTGTGCCGAGAAACTCCTCCAACTGCGCGATCTGCCCGCTGACGGCCGGCTGCTGGATGCCGTAGGGAATATTGCGCACGGCTTCACGGATGCCGCCATGCCGTGCCACATAATAAAAAAGCTCCAGGTGGTGAATGTTCATACATTGAATAAAATGATGACGGCAGAAGTTTTATCAATTACCACCCGCGAGGCAAGCCGGGATACCATGGCTTCCGCGATGTTGAAACGTCGTGCGCCCGCCGCGGCCGAAGCAGTGCGTGAAGCCGTAACGGGAGGAACTGTGTGCCTCGGCGGGCGCAGTCGTTAATTTTATTCCCGACAACCGTGAATCTTGATAGCTTGGTTAAAACTTAGGAATAAAAATCCCAAAACATGGACGCTCCCATCAATATTTGCCGTGAATGCCGCAAGGATGTTTCCCAATCGGTCGCGGCGGGCGAAGCCATCTGCCCGTGGTGCGGCTGCTCCTTCAAGGCGGCGGACAACGGCGGCATGACCCGGGGATGGCTCTGGGCCCTGTTTTGGGCGGTCTTCCTGGGAACGCCGGCAGTGACACTCGTTTCAATCAGCAGCGGCGCGGGCATTCCGCTTTTTATCACCGGGGCTATTTTCTCCGGCTATATTCTTGCAAGGTTGTTTGCCAAAAACAAAACCGCCTCGGTCTTGATGACCATTGTCTTCACCGGCCTGTTGCTGGTGGTCTATGGGGGCATCGCCTTTGCAGGATGTCTGGTAATGATGCAAGGAGCGCATTTTTAATGAACGATGCCCCAAATAGTTGTTCAAAGTGTCAGACTCCGCTGACGGAACTCAAAGGCGGCTTGTCGTGCTGTCCGAGTTGTGGCTTCGCCGGTGAGGAAAAGAAAGCTGATCCTGAAGAGCGAACTCGTGCCTCTCAAAAGTTATTTTGGCTGGCCCTCGTAAGTCCCGCAACCCTTGCGTTGCTGAGTTTTCTGGTGGGTAATGTGTCGAGGGATGCTGGAGTGATGGTAGGAATGGGCGCGCTCGTAGCGGGTTTAATCGCTTCCGCCTATTGCGGATTTTGGATCGCGAATCGCTTTTGTAGCCGGTCGGACGCAAGGGTCTTAGTTGGGTTGGCTTTGATGCTGGTCCTTGGCGCAGTAAATTTTTTCATCATCTGCGCCGGTTGCGCAGGGAATCTTTCCTTTCATTAATCTAAAACCACTAAAGCCGTGTCTGTGCCTTTATCTCCGCAACAACCCGAATACGAACAATCGCAGGAAGCACGGCGTGCCACCCGGGAGCGTCAAGAACAAAGGCAATTTTGGATCGCGCTCGCGGCTCCAGTGCCGATCGCATCAATCAGTTTATTGTTGGGTATGGCAAACTCTAAGTGGAAAGGCTTGGGTTATGTTGTTGGACTATTCGTATTCGTCGGTGGAGTTATTTCTTCTATTCTTTGTGGGGTCTGGGTGGGGCGACGTGTCCTCTTTAAATCGTTTGTTCTCCGCGTTTTGTCCGGACTACTTATCATTATTATGATTGGATTCGTTTATTCTCTAATCGCTTCCGCTGTCTGTTCATTTAATCTTGGGCACTAAACAAAAGACATCTATGACATTGACCTCTTTCCCACATGAAGTGCTGCTCAAACAGACCCGAAGCCGCTGCCCCGTCTGCCACGCTTCCTGTCCTGCCGAAGTGTGGCGCAGCGAAGGCACCCCCGCCAAAGTTTTTCTCAAACGCACCTGTCCACAGCATGGTGAAGCCTCGGTCTGCATCGCGTCGGATGCGCGGTTTTATTGGCTTGCGAAGGGCAGTCCAGAAAACGCGGGCGCTTGCTGTGCGGGCGGCAACTGCGGTCCAAAAACATCTCCGCTCGATTTCGATTTTGCGCGCGGCTCGGCTGTCTCCGCCGCTGACGGTTCAGTGGTCGGCACATTGGGCCGCAACGCGGCGGGCAAAGGCGACGCGCCTTTTGAAAAACTTTCCACCTGCCTCGCGCTGATCGAGATTGTGAATTCCTGCAATCTCGCCTGCCCAACCTGTTATGCCGACTCGCCGGCGGGCGCGGGCGCGAAAGTGGATGCCGTCCCGCTCGCGCAGCTCCAGCAGCGCATTCAAGGCGTGATTGACCGCAAAGGCGACATCGAGATCCTGCAACTTTCCGGCGGCGAACCGACCCTGCATCCGCAATTCTTTGAACTGGTGGATTGGGTGCA
>JAQGPB010000360.1 GCA_028293265.1 Pedosphaera sp.
CTCGTTCCGGTCGGCTGGTAGCCGACCGGCACAGGCTGGTAGCCTGTGCTACCCGTTGAAATCGGAACACTGCCCCAATTAAATTGTCACTGGTAAATTGCTTGTCTCAACTCGCGTGAAAGGCTACTCCTTGGCGTTTCCCACAACTGACAACGGACCACTGGCCACTGACGACCACTATTTCTCCTTCGGCGGAAAAATGGGCTGATAATGCGCGTAACGGCGCATCACCGATTGCACATAACTCTTGGTGCCGGGGAAATTGATTTGCCGCATGAAAGCGGCGCTGTTGGTGGTGGCCGGACCTTGCTTCCATTTCAGCACGTTGCCGCGACCGGCATTGTAATCGGCCAGCACATAAGGCAGCGGATTGTCGGTTTGGCCGTAGCGTTTGCAAAGCCTTGCCAGATACCACGCGCCCGCCAGCGTATTGGTGCCGGGATCTAAAAGTTGTTCCGCAACAACGGACGGAAGCCGTTCGGCATCCGCCCAATCTCTCGCGGCGGCGTTCGGGATCACCTGCATCAATCCGATCTCGCCCCGGCTGCCGCGTGCCTCCGGATTGAACCGGCTCTCCCGCCAAACCACCGCCTTCACCAACGCCGGCTCGACCCCGTAACGCCGCGCCGCCGCCAAAATCGGCCCGTCCTGACTATGGTCGCGCCATTCGTAATACCGCCAATAGCCGCCGATGCCGCATATGAGGGCGAGCAGCAGGAGCAAAATAAACCAGCGCCATTTCACTCCATCCTTGTAGCCGAGAACTCGAGCCGGGAGAAAGGCCAAAGAAAATATGCCCTTGGAAAATGCCCAATGCTGAAATCGGCATTTGAGGATTCCCATTTTACTTTTCCCCATTTGCTTTTAACTTCAGCTAATGATTGCTCGCGTCACTTTGGAAATCGCGCTCCGCAAGGAGTTTGATTACCTGATTCCGCCGGAGATGGTGGAGCAGGTTGACGTGGGCAGCCGCGTCCAGGTGCCGTTTGGCGCGCGCAAGGTGCTCGGCTGCGTGACGGCGCTCGCCGAGGAATCCGACCATGTCCATTTGCGGCCCATTTTGAAGGTCATTGGCGCGCAAACTTTGGTCACGCCAAAAATCCTGAAACTGGCCCGCTGGATTGGCGAGTATTATTGCTGTCCGCCCGAGATCGCGTTGAAAAGCGTCCTTCCCGAAGCCGTGCGCAAGGAGCAGGCCGGCTGGCGCGAGCGGCTCTTTGTGCGGGTCCTGCCGCATACCGGCGAACTGCCGAAACTGCCCAAGCGCCAGCGCGAAGTATGGAACATCCTCGAGGAACGGCGCGAAATGCCGTTGCAGGAATTGATTGGCCTCGCCGAAACCACCGGCGCGACCGTGCGCCATCTCGAAGACAAGGGCCTCATCACCATCACCACGGAAGTGTCCGAGCGCGACCCTTATGCCCGCGAGCAGATTTTGCCGACCCAGGCGCTGGTGATGAATTTGCAGCAGGTTCGCGCGCTGGCGAAGATCAAGGAGGCGATGGACGAGGCTTCGCAAGCTCCAAGCTCCAAGCTCCAAGCTCCAAATTCAGAATTGGAACCCGAGGCAACCGAGGCGAAAACTCCCGGGGCCGCCCGCAATCCCGTGTTCCTGCTGCACGGCGTCACCGGCAGCGGCAAGACCGAGGTTTATTTGCAGGCGCTGGCGCATGCGTTGGAAAAGGGCAAGGGCGGCATTGTGCTGGTGCCTGAGATTTCGCTCACGCCGCAGACCGTCGAGCGGTTCAAGGCGCGGTTTAGTTCCGGCCCATTGCAAACATTGGTCGCGGTGTTGCACAGCCATCTTTCCGCGGGCGAACGGCACGACGAATGGCACAAAATCCGGCAGGGCCGCGCGCGGATCGTGATCGGGGCGCGCTCGGCGATTTTCGCGCCCGTGGACCCGCTTGGCCTCATCATCGTGGATGAGGAACACGAGCACACTTACAAGCAGGAAGAGTCACCGCGTTATCACGCGCGCGACGTCGCCATCGTGCGCGGGCAGATGGAGGGCGCGACGGTGGTGCTCGGCTCAGCGACGCCCTCGATGGAAAGTTTTTACAATTGCGGGCGCGGAAAATACACGCTGCTCGAAATGCCGGAGCGCGTGGACAACATCAAGATGCCGGTTGTCCGGGTCATTGACATGCGGCAGGCGATGCGGCGCGGCAAGAGCATCCCCGTTTTTTCGCCGCAATTGAAGGAGGCCATGACCCAGCGTCTGGAACGCAAGGAGCAGACGATTCTGTTCCTGAATCGCCGTGGTTACTCGACGTCGTTGCAATGCCCGCTATGTGGGTTCGTGGCGCAATGCCCAAATTGCAGCGTGTCGCTCACGTACCATCGTCAGGCGAAATTTCTGGCCTGCCATGTGTGCGGCCACAACGAGCCGGTGCCGGCGGTTTGCCCGAACGTAAAGTGCGCGAACCCAGCGATCCGTTACGCGGGACTCGGCACCGAACGGGTCGAGGACACGCTGACCAAGTTATTTCCTGACGCGCGCATTAAGCGGATGGATTCCGACGCGCTGAAACGCAAGGACGATTTCCGGCGCATTCTTGGAGATTTTCGCACGGGCAAGATTGATATTTTGGTCGGCACACAAATGATCGCCAAGGGGCTGCATTTTCCGAACGTCACATTGGTCGGCATCATCTACGCCGATCTGGCGCTGCACCTGCCGGACTTTCGCGCGGCGGAGCGGACATTTCAGTTGCTCACGCAGGTGGCCGGACGCGCGGGGCGCGGAGACATCGAGGGCGAGGTGTTTGTGCAATCGTTCACGCCGTTTCATCCGGCGATTCAATACGCGAAGCGGCATGACTTCGCCGGGTTTTACGAACAGGAGATCGAATTTCGCGAGCAGCTCAAGTATCCGCCCATCAGCCGCGTGGCGCTGCTCACGCTCAAGGGCCGCAATGAGGATAAGGTGAAATTGTCCGCTGATCATTTGCGGCGGCAGTTGGAAAAAAATCTCGCGGAGATAAAGGACCTGGTTATCGCCGGCCCGGCCCCTGCCCCGCTGGCGCGCGCGGAATCGAACTACCGTTATCAAATCATGCTCCGCGCGCGGCAGATGACCGCCGTGAGCCAGCGTCTGGCCGTCCTCACCGAATCGCTGACCTTGCCGGAAGACGTCTCGCTCTCGATTGACATTGACCCGGTGGACTTGGCGTGAGGGTCAAAGGACAAATTCAACATCGCACTTGTCGCGGAGGCGAAGTTCCTCGGCATCGGGGCGGGAGTTGAATTCCTCAACGAATTTTTGGTTGTATCGGAACATTTCGTCAGCGCTGATGGGAGGCAAGCAGGAAAGAAAGTCAGAATCGAAAGGCAGTTCCAAGTCCAAGTTGGTCTTGTATTCTAAAATTTCATCGCATCCAGGTGGCAATTGTTTGATAGTTTTTTGAATTGCAAAAATCCTCGCAGAATTCTTGGAAAGCATCTGCCTATGCATCAGTGAAGGATGTTTTACTTTCACACCATCCAGTATTCCCTCTACCGCCTCGGCTTGCATATTGGAGAAGGTCCTTTTCATCAACCAGCATTAAGACAACTGGTGGTTGCGCTTTTGCTACTGGCGTGAATTTTGAAAAAATGTCGTGTTCGCAAAAGCCCACGTAGCCATTATCCAACATTACTTGAGTCCAATAATTCATCTGCGCTTTGTGGATGAGAATGTTCACCGTCAGAAGCGGATTGTCACGGGCATTAACGTCATAACCGCCAATGACGAGAAAATTATTCCCTGACCCGGCGCTCGCACTGCTCAAAATTTCAAGTATGCCCATCGCCTGAATGAATTGAACTCCTAGATTAAAGTCACATTCGCATTTGCTTTGCGAGCCTAAAGTGAACTATCCCAAAGCAAAACTTCCGCGTTCACGGTTTCACCGCCGCAGCCTTCAGCAGCTCGGCCACCAGGTCGTCGCTGGTCCATTTGTTGTCCGTGATGATTTTTTGCACGCGGCCTTGGGCGTCCACAACGACGGTGCGCAGGTTGTGCGATATGCCGCCGCCGGATTCGTCATGGCCGAAATATTCGCCGACCTGGTCGCCAATGGCGGTGAGGTCAATAAGGTCGCCGGTGAGGAAGCTCCAATGTTCGGGCTGATAATCGTAGCGTTGAGCATAGGCTTTTAGTATCTCGGGCGAATCCATTTCCGGGTCGAACGAGATCGAGAAGAGATGCCAGTTCTTCGGGGCATCGGGCAGGGCCAGCAATTTTTTTTCAGCCGCCTCGAAGTTGCTCGACATGAGCGGGCAAAAAGTGGGGTACGGGCAACGGGTGAAAAAGAAGGTGAAGGCAAAGGCCTGGCCCCTGAATTGTTTGGTGCTCACCGACTGCCCGAGTTCGTTGGTGAAATGATATTCCGGCAGCAGATCTCCCACTTGAAGCGGGTCCACGTCGCGCACGAGCCGGAAGGTCGGGCGCGAGGGCAACTCGGCCGGGCGCGACGAACTCGACTTGGTGATGTGGTCAATCCAGCCGTCGCTGTCGGTGACAATCAATTGGAAGCTGATGGCATCGCCGGGCTGTAGGCCGCGCAACTCGTTTGTGTTTTTGACCTCGAACGGCATGGTCATCGCGGGCATGTAATGCGGGACTTCCTCGTGCTGGATGACGACGGTTTTGCCATCGGGATTCAGCTCTTTGACGACGCCTTTGACCTGGAAGATTTGTTTGCTGGTGCTGGGAGCAGCGACGGTTTCAGGCGGAACGGCGGCGGGTTTGGTTTGTTGTTTGCATGAAAGCAGCAGGAGCGGCGACAAGGCCGCGAACATCAAAATCAAAATGTGCCTGCGAAACATCATCGTGGAACTTCGCCTAAAACGACCCGGTTTGGCAAGGGACTTGGCAACATATCCAACCATACTTGCCAGACCGCCGCTGTTTGTGGTTTATTCCCTTGGAATGCCAATGCCATCCTCTCCCAGCCAGAGCGCGGAAGATTATCTCGAACGCATCCACGAGTTGATCGAGGAAAAGGGGTATGCGCGCGTGGTGGACATCGCTTCCTCGCTGAAGGTGAAGCAGGCTTCGGTCACGAGCATGGTACAGAAGCTCGGCGAGGCGGGCTATCTCAAGTATGAAAAATACCGGGGGCTGATATTGACCAACCGAGGCCGGGAAGTGGCGCGCAACATCCATGCTCGGCATGAGACGCTCTCCCGTTTTTTTTCGCTGCTCGGTCTCGATGCGGAAACGCAACGGCGCGACATCGAGGGGATCGAGCATCATCTTAGTCCGGCAACGGTGGAGGTGCTGGCGGACCTGGCTGGATTTTTTGAGGAGCATCCGGAGACGTTGCGGGTGTTTCAGCAATCACGCCGCGCGTTGAAACGCAAGGGAGCGTAAGAGTCCATCCCGGTAGGCGTGGCATTCCCCCTTACGCCAACCCCTCTAGGAACCTGGGCGGTGGCGGCGGTTTTAAATGGTTAAATCCACAAGGACTATGAGTCGTGATGCGATTAAAGCAGCCCCTCTCCCCGGCCCTCTCCCCACTCCTACGTCGTGGGGCGAGGGAGAAGAAGCTCGGCATTTCTGCCACCGGCACAGGTTCTAGGCCGCTAGGCCTTATTGCCGCACATGGCGGCCATGCGCTTTTTCATTTCCTCCGGTGCAACATCTTCCTTATGCGTGGCGATGTGCCAGGTGTGGCCGAAAGGGTCGGTGACGGAGCCCATGCGGTCGCCGTAGAATTTGTCTTCGATGGGCCGGTCAATTTTTGCGCCGGCGGCGATGGCCTGTTTCACCAGCGCGTCCACGTCTTCAACGTAAAGCAGGATGGAAATGGGCGAACCGCCGAGTGATTGCGGACTGCGGGTGTTCATTTGCGGGGATTCATCGGCGAGCATGACGGGCGAATTGCCGATCTTGATTTCGGCATGACCGACTTTTCCGTCAGGACCGGACATGCGCATGATTTCGGTGGCGCCAAAGGCCTTCTTGTAAAACTCCAGGCCTTGGGCCGCGCCTTTGAGGATCAGGTAGGGTGTGACGGTGTGATAACCAGCGGGGATGGGTTTGATTTTGGTGTTCATAGTTTTTATTTAATTGGGTTCAAGGAAAGAGGCCGCGGACTTTTTTGGCTTCGCGGACGCGGCTGATGCCGAGGCTCAGGGCAGCCATGCGCATGGGCATGGCTTGTTTGCGGCTCAAGGCCAGGGTCTGGGTGAATGCGCCTTCGAGGATGCGGAAGAGCTTGTCGGTCACTTCGGTTTCGTTCCAGAAGAAGCTTTGCAAATCCTGCACCCACTCGAAGTAGGAGACGACCACGCCGCCGGCATTGCACAATACGTCAGGGATGAGAAAGATATCGTTTCGCTGTTCGAGAATGGCATCGGCCTCGGGGGTGGTGGGGCCGTTGGCGGCTTCCGCGAGGATGCGGCATTGGATTCTGCCCGCGTTCTGTTTGGTGATCTGCCGTTCCATGGCGGCGGGGACGAGGATGTCGCAGGGGGTGACGAGCAGTTGTTCGTTGGAGATGGCATCGGCTTCGGGAAAGCCGACGACGGTTTTGTTTGCATTGACGAATTCTTCGAGCTTCCAGAGGTCGAGTCCTTTGGCATTGAAGAGGCCGCCGAAGGCGTCGCTGACGGCGATAATCTTGATGCCGTATTTGGCCATGGAAAGGGCGGCGACGGAGCCGACGTTGCCGAAGCCCTGGACAACGGCGGTGGATTTGGCGACGTCGAGGCTGA
>JAQGPB010000370.1 GCA_028293265.1 Pedosphaera sp.
CCCGTCCACGCCGCCTTCGTTGGTGAAATTCAATTCCAAAACGCGCGGTGAAAGTTGCGCATGCGGGACCTCGACACCCATCAAGGACCAGGTGCCGGAACTGAGATAGGCCCAATTGGCCTGGCCGGTGTGCGCGGTGGGAACGGCGGCAACGGCCGAGCCGGTGTCGTGCGTTGCGGGGGCGATGACGGCCACGCCCTCCAAGCCTGTGCGTTCCGTGACCGGGGGGCGTAACGATCCGAGGCGCGTTCCGGGCCGCACGATTTCTGGAAAGATTTTTGCGGGCAGGCTGAATTTTTCGATCAGTGCGCCGGACCATTTCCCCGAAGGATTCAACAATTGGGTGGTGCTGGCGTTGGTAAATTCACCCACGGTCGCGCCGGAAAGGCACCAGTGGAAATAATCGGGCATCATCAGAAAACGGCCGGCGGCGGCAAGCATTTCGGGCGCGTGCTTTTGCAGCGCGAGCAGTTGGTAAAGCGTGTTCAACTGCATGAACTGCAAACCGGTCTCGGCGAAAATCTCCGCGCGCGGCACTCGGTTGAATGCCCCGTCCATCATCCCGTCGGTGCGGTGGTCGCGATAATGATGCGGCTGGCCGAGCAATTTGGAATTTTTTGATAGCAGCACATAATCCACGCCCCAGGTGTCCACGCCGACGGAGACGATGCTTTTGCCGTAGGTCCGCGCGGCGGCGCTCAGGCCGTTCTGGATTTCGAGCCAGAGCTGGGCGACGTCCCAGTGCAGGCCGTTGCCAATTTCCACGGGTTCGTTGGGAAAGCGGTGGACCTGTTCGAGGCGCATCTGGGTGCCGTCCCAAAGGCCGGCGATGATGCGGCCGCTTTCGGCGCCGAGATCGGCGGCGAGGTGGACTTGGTGAAGCATGTTTGTTAAATACCCAAATACCCAATGACGAAGTACCCAAAGAAATCCCAAGCTCCAAAATTCAATGCACTATCTTCGGTTTGGGGCTTGGGATTTGGTCATTCTTTGGGTGTTTCGTCATTAAACGTTATTACTTATTGGCCTACCGGCATCGGCTATTCACTGTTTTAAAAGCGTTTTATTGCCTTCATTCGGCCTGCTTTTCATTTGCGTGGCTTCCTCAGGGTAGAGACTTTGAAGATACTCAAATGCTGTGATTCGGACGCCCTTGTTTGAATTACACAAGAGTCGCGACAAAATGGGTAGCATTTTCTCTTTCCCGGGTTTAATATAGGAAAGAGCATGTAAGGCGCAAACCCGCACATCCGCATTTGAACTTTCAGCGAGTTGGCTCAGTTGTGGTATGGCGGGGCAACCTTCTCTCCCAAGAATCTCGAATCCACAAGGGCCTAGATACGACTCATTGCTGTGTGAAATAAAGATATTGAGATCAATCGGGTGGTGGTGGCCAAGAGCCGATTCTAATTTCCTTTTGAGTGTAATATCCCTCGCTTCAATCATTTTGATCAATATGGGAATGCCGTTAGTACCAATGGTCTTTACGGCGTGGCTAGATGCCTCGCGCAATGCTTCGCTTGATACAGGGATTTGATGAGGTGCATCAGCGTCCGCATAATCCAATAACCAATCCATAAGTGCACGGCCATGATAAGCAGGTTCCTTCGGTCGTAATACTAGCCACGTCAGCCCACTAAGAATAATGACTAGCAACGCCAGTCCAACAAGTCGAGCTGCATACTTCATGACCAGAGATAGTTTTGATATTGTTAAGACTAAATAATTTTGTACCTATTGTAAAAATTAGCAAATACTCATTGGGTACTTGGGTATTTACCCGCTTTTCTTATTCTTCGGTGTCGCCCCAAACTTCTCTTCCAGCGCCGCCACCTTGGCCAGGCGGCGCACGTGCCGTTTTTCACGGGTGAATTTTGCGCCGAGGAAGGCGATCACCAAATCGTGAGCCAGGGCGGTTCCGATTACGCGCGAGCCGAGGACGAGCACGTTCATGTCGTCGTGCTCGACGCCTTGGTGCGCGGAGTAGGTGTCGTGGCACATGGCGGCACGAATGCCTTTGAGCTTGTTCGCGGCGACCGACACGCCAACGCCGCTGCCGCAGATTAGAATGCCGCGGGGTGCTTCCCCGGCCAGAATGGCCTGGCCGACCTTTTCGGCGTAATCAGGGTAATCATCCGTCGGAATTTCTTCGTGAGCGCCGACGTCAATCACACGATAGTGCTCGGTCAAAAACTTCTTCAGCGTTTCCTTCAACGCGAACCCGGCGTGATCGGAGCCGATGACGATGGTTTTCATTTTGATTATATCCTAGTCAGTGGTTACGCCCGCCCTTTCATGAACCGGAATTTTGCACAGGAGGGAACGGAGAAGGCTGCGGACGGCCATGGGAGGAACCTTTCTTTTTCTGTTTTCCCTGTGAACTCCTGAAGAATTTTCATCATGTTCGGCTTCCGAAAGCGGTGTCGCGCTGCGCTTGCCACCGCACTCCAAAACCTGGCGGAGTTGCGCATGTTTCCAGGATTCAGTGCGCGAAATTTCGTTTGGGGAATTCTCCCCCCCCAGGAGAGAACGCCTCGAATTAGGTACGCGCATTGCCCCCAGGAACCGGAGATGCTCGCGCGGCTCGCCTCGCTGCGCTCGAAAGTGAGGGGTAAACAGGCTTTTGTACCCAGGGTAGGCGCGCAAGGCAGCGGAGCGCGCCAACCCTGGGCTAGATGACGAAACCCCGTTGGGGTTTTCAGAGCAGACAAGTGATGGACATTAAAGCGACGGTTCATGGACAGGGTGGACGTGGCGGTCGCGCTTGGTGCATTTGGAGGTCATGGTTGCAATCTCCATTCAAGGCTGAAATCCGGCACTATCGAGGTGCGCATTATTTAAACATAAGTCAACTGTTGGACTTTTTCACCAGTTCCTCGGCGTGAGCGGCGATGTTTTCCACGGTGAAGCCGAATTTCTTTTGCAGATCTTTCAACGGAGCGGACGCGCCGTAGGTGCGCATGCCGATGCTGCAGCCGCGCCGCCCAACGTAACGTTCCCAGCCGAAGGTCGAAGCCTGCTCGACCGAGACGCGGGCCGTGACATCCGAGGGAATCACTGATTCGCGATACGCTTCGTCCTGCCGCTCGAACAATTCCCACGACGGCATGCTCACCACGCGGGCGTGGATGCCTTTCGCTTTCAAAACTTCCTGTGCGCTGACGCAAAATCCAACTTCGCTGCCGGTGCTGAGCAGCAACACGTCCGGCTTTCCACCCGGCGCTTCTGACAAAACATACGCGCCGCGCGCCACGCCCGCCGCAGGCGCGCATTTGGTGCGGTCAAGCGTCGGCATGGGCTGGCGGCTCAGGATCAACACCGCCGGTTCGTGCTTGAGGCCGATGATGACGCGCCAAGCCTCGGCGACTTCGTTGGCATCACCAGGGCGCAGGACGATGAGCCCGGGGATGCAACGCAGCGACGGAAGCTGTTCAATTGGTTGATGCGTCGGGCCGTCTTCGCCGACGCCGATGGAGTCGTGGGTGAAGACATAGATGACCGGGATTTCCATGATGGCGGCCAGGCGCAAGGGATTGCGGCCATAATCGCTGAAGATGAGGAAGCCCGAGCCGTAAGGCCGCAATTTGGAAAGGGACAGGCCGTTAAGAATCGCCCCCATCGCGTGTTCGCGAACGCCGAAATGCAGGTTGCGCCCGCGTGGCTGGCCCGCCTCAAAGTCCCCCGCCCCGTCGAAGGTCAGGCGCGTCTTGGTGGAAGGCGCGAGGTCTGCCGCGCCACCCAGAAGCCAGGGATGATTTTTGGCAATCGCATTCAAGACCTTGCCCGAGGAATCGCGACCGCCCATGCCCTTGGCATCCGCCGGGAAGACCGGAATGTCCTTGTCCCATCCAGCCGGAGTTTCGCGGTGCTGCATCTGCAATGATTGCGCGGCGAGGGCGGGCTCGGATTTTTTGTAATTTACAAACAGCTCCATCCAAGCCTGGCGCAGCTTGCCGCCGCGCGCGCCGATGCCGTTGCGAAAATTTTCGGGGACGCCATCCGGCACGAGGAATTTCGCGTCCTCCGGCCAGCCGTAATTGCGCTTGGCCGCCTTGATTTCGTCCTCGCCGAGCGGTTCGCCGTGGGCGGCGGCGGTCCCCTGCTTGGTCGGCGCGCCGTAACCGATGTGACTGTCCACGATGATCAGCGTGGGGCGGTCCTGGGTGGCGTTCGCGGTGCGGAAGGCGTTGCGCAAACGATCCAAGTCGTTCGCATCGCCGACGCGCAGCACGTTCCAACCGTAGCCGAGAAAGCGGGTGGCGACGTCCTCGGAAAATGCGAGCGAAGTCGCGCCTTCGATGGTGATGCGATTGTTGTCGTAAATCCAGCAGAGGTTGGAAAGCTTGAGGTGGCCCGCCAAGGACGCGGCTTCGCTGGAGACGCCTTCCATCATGCAACCATCGCCGCCCAAGGCATAGACCTGGTAATCAAACATCGGAAAACCGGGGCGATTAAAGTGGGCGGCCTGCCAGCGGGCGGCCATGGCCATGCCCACGCTGGTGGCGTAACCTTGTCCCAGCGGGCCGGTCGTCGTCTCGACGCCAGAAGTCCAACGATACTCGGGATGGCCGGGGCAACGGCTGTCGAGCTGGCGAAAACGTTTCAAGTCGTCGAGCTTCACCGAGAGTTCGCCGATCTGTTCGTACTTGTGGTTGACCGCCTTGACCCCCGCGAGGTGCAGCATCGAATACAAAAGCGTCGAAGCATGGCCGGCGGAAAGGACGAAACGGTCGCGGTTCGGCCAGATGGGGTCTTCGGGATCGAAGCGGAGAAATTCCTGCCACAGCACATATATGACTGGCGCCATGGCCATGGGCGTGCCGGGATGGCCGGAATTGGCCTGCTGCACGGCATCCATGCAAAGGGTGCGGATGGTGTTCGTGGAAAGGTGATCAAGCTCGGCCTGGTTCATAGGAGTTTGATACTCCGCGAAAACAGCCAGGGCGGCAATTGGAAAAAATTACAGCAAGCGCATCGGGTGAATTTTGAGTTTTAAGCGAGCCATTTTGAGCTTATTTCCATTATCATCTCTCTGAGAGGCTCCAGCGATACAGGTTTGGCATAATAGGCGCTTGCTCCCAGGCGCAGGGCTTGATCCATATCATCTGTCCGCGCGGAGGAACTCAAAACCACGACTTGCAGGCCTTTCAGGCTGTCTTGGTTTCGTATCCACTTCAGGACCTCCAAGCCGGATTGGCGGGGCAGTTTCAGGTCCAACAATACGAGCTTGGGGAAAGGATGATCCTCGCGCCGGGCATAAACTCCATTGCCCGCCAGGTAGTCAATGGCCTGTTCCCCGTTTTCGACCACGTGCAGATGGACGAGAATGTCCGCATTGCGAAAGGCCACTGTCACGAGAAGACGGTCGTTTGGATTGTCCTCCACGTAAAGCACTGTTGGAATGCAATCATTCATGCGCCATCTCCAATTCCAGCCAGAAACGGCTGCCGCCGGCGGGGTTGGGTGCCATGCCCGCAAAACCATCCATGCGTTCCATGGCTTTCGCGACAATGGCCAGGCCAATGCCGGTGCCGGAGTAATCATCGGTCGGGTGCAGGCGTTCAAAGACGCGAAATATCCGTTCGCGATATGCCGGTTCGATGCCGATGCCGTTGTCCTCGACCCAAAGCCGAACGCGGGCACGGCGTTGCTCCGACCAAACATGGATGCGTGGCGCGACTTGCGGAGCCACGTAGGTAAGGGCGTTTTGCAGCAGATTGGCCAAGACCAGTTTCAAAAGCGTGGGGTCGGCCCACACCGCCGGCAACAGCCGGTCCACGCGCACCTCGGCGTTTTTGGCGGCGATTTCCCGGTTCATCCTGAGCAGAACGCTGTCAACAACCCCCGCCAATTCCACCCGGGTGATGCTCACGTGCAAATGGCCCAGCCGGCCATAAGCCAGCAAATCCAAAATGAGGCGGTCCATGCGGCTGGCAGCGGCAACAATCCGGTCGGCGTAATCCCTGCCTTCGGCATCCAGCCGGGCGGCCTGGCTTTCCGTAAGCAACTGGGTAAAGCTGGCCAGAGTCCGCAGGGGCGCGCGCAGATCATGGGCGACGTGGTAGAGGACACCTTCCAAGGACCGGATGCTTGATTCCAGCTTGGCGGTGCGCTTGTCCACGCGTTCTTCCAGCTCATGCGCGTATTGATCAATCTCTGCCTTGGCCGCTCGCAAAGCTTCCTCCGCGCGTTTCCGCTGGGTGATGTTCTCGGTGATGACCATGATGTTCGGCGGGTGGTCGGGGGCATCGGCCAGCAGGCAGACGCTGTTCTGCACCCAGATGATGCCACCGCCCTTGGTAATAAAACGTTTCTCAATGACGAAACCGGGCATTTTCCCCGCCAACATCTCCTGGAGCAACACGGCAGTACGGGGCCAGTCCTCCGGGTGCGTGAGGGCTTGAAATTCCAGTGTCATCAATTCTTCCCGGGGGTAGCCGGCGATGGCTGAGAAGGCCGGATTCACCTCCAGAAAATGACCGGCCAGATCCGCCAAGGCCAGGCCCACGGAAGCGCCGGCAAAAGCGGTCCGAAAGCGCGTCTCGCTCAGGCGCAACGCTTCTTCCGCCTGTTTGCGTCCGGTCACATCATGAAAGCTCCAGACCCGGCCCACAACCCGACCGCCCACGCGTTGGGGTTGCGAATTGCGTTCGAAGACCCGACCGTCTTTGAAAAGCAGTTCGTCCCGGCTCTCGGCTTCGGGCCGGCTCATCAATTCGCGGACTTGGCGCAAAAAGGCCTCCGGTTCCGCCAGTTGGTGGAGCACAAAATCTAGCATTTTGAAATCATCCTTGGTGGCCAGCAGGTCCTCGGGAATCCGCCACAGGGTTGCGAATTTCCGGTTATGGCTGACCACGTTTCCGGCGAGGTCCACCACCAGGATGCCATCGGTCGTGGATTCCAAAGTGGTGCTTAACAGGGAAAGGGTGTGCTGCAACTGCGCCTCCACCCGTTTTCGTTCCGTGATTTCACGCAGGATGCCAGTAAAAAAAACGCCCGGCCCTGACTTCCACATGGAAAGGGAAACTTCCGCGGGAAATTCCGTTCCATCCTTTCGCAGACCCGTCACCTCGAGCATCTTTCCAATCAAGCCGGTTTCGCCAGCGGTGAGAAACCGTTGCCGGCCCGCATCGCAGACAGCCCGAAATCTTGCTGGCGTGAGCATAGTGAGCGGCCGACCCAAAACCTCCGTCCCGGCATAGCCGAAGATCCGCTCCGCGGCAGGATTGAATTGCGTGATGTTACCGGAGGCGTCTTCGGAGACGATGGCGTCGTTTGCGGTCTCGGCCAGCGTCCGCAGCCTTTCTTCATTGATCCTCAGCGCCTCCTCCGCCTGTTTGCGACGGGTGATGTCGAGGCTATGGATCATGACCATGTCCGGCGGCACAAACACATAAGTTACATCGAGGTGCTTGAACTCTCCGGTGGACCTGAGCTGATAGAACATCTCGCGCCGGATGGCGGTCATTTCCTCAAAACAACGGGCAATCTCGCTGATGATCTCCGGGGCATCCGGAAACAGTTCGTTGGCGCTTTTTCCGATCAGATCAGCAATATGCCCCTGGGTAAACATGTTGGCGGCGGCATTAAAATCCACCAGGACAAAACCTTTTTCCGGGTTTCTTCGCCAAGTATAGGTGGGCACGGGGAAGCCCTTGTATTGGGCCATGGCCCGTTCCTCGCTCTGTCGCAGCGCCTCCTGCGCCTGTTTGCGTTCCGTGATGTCGCGCACCAACTTGGAAAAGCCGATCAGCCGGCCGGATTGGTCATGCAAGGCGGTGATCACCACGCTGGCCCAAAAGCGGGAGCCGTCCTTCCGCACGCGCCAGCCTTCATCCTCGTCCCGGCCGTTGGCGGCCGCCTGCTTGAGTCCCAAGGAGGGCTTGCGTCGTTCAGCGTCTTCCGGGACATAAAGGCGTGTGAAGTGCTCTCCGAGGATTTCCTCGGCCCGGTAGCCGTACAGACGTTGGGCGCCGGCATTCCAGTGAATAATGTGACCTTCCGGGTCGAGCATGATGATGGCGTAGTCCCTGGCCTCATTCATCAACAGGCGAAAAAGCTCCTCGCTCTGCCGCGGCGCTCCCCCCGTCTTTCCGCGGCTTCCTGAATCAGTTTTTTCGTGAAGTTTCATCGCTCATAGATTTTGGCATTTAAGCCGGGCCGAAGCCGCCTGTCACCCTTGCCTGCTCTGATGAACGGGGGAAGCAACTCCGCTATCCGGCTTGTGGATACCCTTGTCCCAACAAAACAAACTCGCCGGTTTCTGCCAGTGCGGCAAGCGGCAATTCTCGGAGATTTCGGCCGGAAAACTTCCAGCTCAAGTCGCCTTGGAGGCGCTTTCCTTTTTTCCAATTGGCAAAAAAAGCAAACCGCTGACCGCAGTTGGAAAAGGTTTGCTATTCCAAAACATTTCGCAGCGCCGTTTCGTCGCCCGGACCGGCCAGAAGGTAAACCTGATTGCCGACCGTCCAGCCGGCGGTCATCAGTTTGCCGACGCGGTTGAACTCCGGTTTGACGGGGACGGGAACGTTGACGAAGGATGAGCGCTTGATCAGAAAGAGGTACAAATTCGTATTGCCGCCCGCGTCCAGGCCAAGCAGCGAGACGGGGTGATTATGCCAGGTGAAAACCGCGGCGCCCTTGACCGGAAATTTTTCGAGATTATGCGGCAGCGGGAAATCAACCGGCCCG
>JAQGPB010000400.1 GCA_028293265.1 Pedosphaera sp.
ATGTGGCCCTTCGTCGGATAAAGCAGGCCGAGCAGCATCTTGACCGAGGTGGATTTGCCCGAGCCATTGGGTCCGAGCAGTCCGAACACCTCGCCACGCCGCACCTCGAAATCCACGTTGTCCACCGCGCGCGCCTTGGGCCGGCCCCAGAAATCCTTGAACACCTTGGTCAGCCCGCGCACGGCGATGACCACTTCCCGCGATTGCGGATTGCGGGTTGCGGATTGCGGATCGGGGGCGGTAGCAGTCGTCATTTGGCTGATGCAGTTAATTTTTCCCACTCTTGCATTACGAAATTTTCCCTTCGTACAAATCAGCCATGGGGAAAACGAGGTCAAAATCGTTCCAATGCAGAAACCCGTCCTCCACGGTAAATTTGCGGAAACGTTTCCGATCGTGATAGGCTTGAATCGCGGGATGCCGCGACCCGCTCAAAAAAGGCGCGAAGTCCACAAGACTCTCACGGCCGCCATCAAATCGAAGGCGCAATTTATAAGGCAGAACGTATTCCGCCGATTCAATGCGCACCATTTTTGGCATGCGCACACGTTTTTTTTCCAGGGCAATCATTTTAAATTCCGAGCTGCATGATGTATTCGACAATCATGCGGCGATTTCACAAAATGCCGGATAGCTATGCGGCTCGGGGACAACAAGGCCCTCGATCCTCAGACCCTCAATGTGAAATTGCATTGCTTCGCGCATCTGGCGTTCGGCCTCTTCGCGCGTTGCGCCGGTAGCGATGCATCCCGGCAGATCCGGCGAGTAAACCGAGAATCCCGTGCTGGTTTCTTCAACTACCATGAGATATTTTTTCATTTGAGTCCTGATTGTTTCAATATGCTGTTCAACGTGCCCGGTGCCACCTCGTCGCGCGGATGACCCGCAACCGTTACCAATCCAGTCTTGGTCGGATGCTTGAATTGACGATGGCTGCCACGCTGTCGCACTTGACGCCAGCCATCTTCTTCAATTATCCGCAATATATCGCGGACTTTCATTTTCTACAATTCTCACGCCATCGTCGGCGCAAGTTCCGCCGCGGATTTCGGTTTCGGGCCGCTGGTCCGGGCCGGCGGTTCGACCGGCGCGGGTTGATAATGTTCCAGTTCCTCGCCTTTGCGCACCAGGCGGGCGCTGTTGAAAATCACGAACAGCGAACCGACGTTGTGCATGAGCGCCGCGACAATCGGGTTCAAATGACCAAACGCCGCCAGCGACAATCCGGTGATGATGAAGACGATGCCGAATAAAAAATTCTGGTTGATGACCGTCCGCGTGCTGCGCGAAAGCTTCACCAAGAACGGCAGCCGGCGCAGGTCGTTGTTCATCAGCGCAATCGTTGCGCTATGGATCGCCACCTCGCTGCCCGCCGCGCCCATCGCGATGCCGATGTCGCCCGCCGCCAGCGCCGGGGCGTCGTTGACGCCGTCGCCCACGACCGCCACGCGATAGCCCTTGAGCTTCATCGCGCGGACAAACTCGACCTTGTTCTGCGGCAGGCAATCGCCCACCACTTCTTCGCAGCCGATTTCCTTCGCCACACGCGCCGCTACCGGCAGCCGGTCGCCCGAAATCATCGCGATGCGCCGCACGCCGTTCACCTTGAGTTCAGCGAGCGATTCCCGCGCCTCTTCGCGCGTCTGGTCCTGCAAGCCGACCCAGCCGATGCACTTCCCGCCGCTCGCGACGAACAGCAGGCTGAACCCTTCGGTCTCGTTCAAATCCACCGCTTTCAGAAAATCATCCGCCACATGGTTGTCCTTGAGCCATTGCGCGCGGCCCACAAGAATCGTCTTGCCGTCCACATCGGCCTTTATGCCGCGACCGGCTGTCTCCGCAAAATTTTTCGGCTCGGACAACGGCACGCCCGCTTCTTCGGAAAGCTGCGCCAATGCCTTGGCCGTCGGATGGTTGCTGTATTTTTCCGCCGATGCGGCGATGCGCAGCAACTCCGCTGGCGCAGTGTCGCCCAACGGGGCCAGCCGGCTGACGGCCAGCTTGCCCGTCGTGAGCGTGCCGGTTTTGTCGAAGACGAAAGCGTTGATCTTCGCGGCGAGTTCGATGTCGCCGACATTCTTGATCAGGATGCCAAGCCGCGCAGCGGCGGAGAGCGCGGCGACCATCGCGGTCGGCGTCGCCAGGATGAACGCGCAAGGACAGGAAACCACGAGCACGGAGATGACGCGGTTCAAATCACCAGTGAACGCCCAAACTAATGCGCCGATGACCAGCACCAGCGGCGTGTAAAAGCCCATGTATTGGTCAATGATCCGCATGATGGGCAGCTTGGTTTTTTCGGCGGCCAGAATCAGTTCGCGCACCTTGCCCAGCGTCGTGTCCTGGCCGGCGCGGCTGACGCGGATTTCCAAAACACCGGTCAAATTTTGCGTGCCGGCAAAAACTTCATCGCCCGGCTTCTTGTCCACCGGCAAAGATTCGCCGGTGATGGTGGCCTGGTTGAATGAGCCTTGACCCGTGGCAATCACGCCGTCCGCGGCCACGTTGTCGCCGGGCCGGACGCGAATCACATCGCCAACAGCCAGGTCTTTCGCGGCCACTTCTTATTCGCCCTTTGCGCTGAGGCGGCGGGCCTAGGTGGGAGTCAGCTTGATGAGAGATTCGAAGGATCTCCGCGCGCCCTCGGCGGAGCGGG
>JAQGPB010000401.1 GCA_028293265.1 Pedosphaera sp.
TCCCAGCAGATAGCCGAGCCACACGGCGATCATGCAAAGGACCACCGATAAAATAACATTTCCACCCGCGTAAAGCCATTCGCCGTCACGCAGCAGGTTCAACGTTTGCAGGCTGAACGATGAAAACGTGGTGTAGCCGCCGCAAATACCGGTCATCAAAAATACCCGCGTGTTGGGTGATGCCAGCGAGCGTCCGCCCGGATCGGTCACGCTGGATATAAATCCGATCAGGAATGAGCCGGTGATGTTGATAAGAATGGTTCCCCAGGGGAACGTTTCGCCGAACCGCGCGCCGACCAGGCCGCCGATCCAAAACCGGGCCACGCTGCCGAGCGCGCCACCCAAAGCCACCAAAAGATATGTCGTTAGAGATGACTGCATAAAAAAACTCCCGCCTCGGCATCAGCTTGCGACGCCACAGTCAGGAGTTATCAGCGCTGAAAACGAGTCAGGCGGTTTTCCCATCTTCGGGACGGCAAACCCCATTGCCGCCCTCATTGTTAGACTTTCGCGCAGATTTGGCAAACCAAAAGCAGGCGCAAAACTTCAGCATCAGACAGTTTGATGCGGGACGCGTGGTGCTTCATTTAATTTTGAATTTTTAATTTTGAATTGGCCCCAATTTCTTCTACCATGCGCCCCACATTTGGAATATTTGAAACTGAATACAAACTATGAGCACGATTTTTGACATTGAAGCCCGCGAAATCATTGATTCACGGGGCAACCCGACCGTCGAAGTGGACGTCATCCTCGCCGGCGGCGCAATTGGACGCGCGGCTGTTCCCTCCGGCGCGAGCACCGGCGAACACGAGGCCCTCGAACTCCGCGATGGCGACGCGAAACGTTACAACGGCAAAGGGGTCAGCAAAGCGGTCAAGAATATCACTGAAAAAATCCTGCCCGCCCTGGAAGGCGTTGATGCCCTCGATCAACTCACCGTTGACCGCATCATGCTCGAACTCGACGGCACCGAAACCAAATCCAAGCTCGGCGCGAACGCCATCCTCGCCGTCTCGCTCGCCAATGCGAAGGCCGCCGCCGAAGCCATCGGCATCCCGCTTTTCAAGTATCTGGGCGGGCCCAACGCCAAAGTTTTGCCCGTGCCCATGGCCAACGTCATCAACGGCGGCGCGCACTCCGACGCCCCGATTGATTTCCAGGAATTCATGATCGTCCCCAAGGGCTTCGACACCTACTCCGAGGGCCTGCGCGCGATCACCGAGATTTTTCACGCGCTTAAATCGGTGCTGAAGAAAAAGGGCCTCTCCACCGCTGTTGGCGACGAAGGCGGTTTTGCCCCCAAATTGGATAGCGCCGAGGCCGCGATTGAAACCATCCTCACGGCGACGAAGGACGCGGGCTACCGCGCTGGCAAGCAAATCTTCCTCGCGCTCGATGTCGCGTCGTCCGAATTCTACGACGCCAAGAGCGGCAACTATATTTTCAAGAAGAGCACCGGGCAGAAATTGACCGGCGCGGAACTGGTTGATTTTTACGCCAAACTCACCGCCAAATATCCCATCATCAGCATCGAGGACGGCTGCGCGGAGAACGACTGGACCACCTGGAAATTGCTCACCGACAAGCTCGGCGACAAAATCCAGCTCGTCGGCGACGATCTGTTCGTCACCAACGTCAAGTTCCTGCAAAAGGGGATTGACCAGGGCGTGGCCAATTCCATCCTCGTGAAAGTGAATCAGATCGGTTCGCTCACCGAGACGCTTGACGCCGTCGAACTCGCGAAGGAACACGCCTACACCGCCGTCATCAGCCATCGCTCCGGCGAGACTGAAGACGCGACCATTGCGGACATCGCCGTGGCCACCAATGCCGGCCAGATCAAAACTGGTTCCCTGAGCCGCACCGACCGCGTCGCCAAATACAACCAACTCCTGCGCATCGAACAGTTGCTGGGAAAAAATGCCGTTTACGGCGGGAAGTTCTAAGCAATCATTTCAAATCAAAAGGGCCGCATTGGTTTTCCGATGCGGCCTTTTGTGCATCAACTCCAAGGGCCAAATGGCTCTGGACAAAGGAGAACGCCTCTAATACCGTCAAAATCATGGAAGAATTAGTCCTGCACCGCGCCGCGAATAACACTGTTAGGCCACTTTGTGGGCACCACCTTCTATAATATCATTTTGGCGGCGCTGCTTGCAGTGTTGTTGTTGGTTTTATCACCCAACCTTCGCCAGCTTGCCGCGGTTGGGCTTTGCTTCTGGCTTTTCGCGATTTGTTTCATCGTAAGCGGCATTGTCGGCATAGTTGGTGGCATCAGACTCGCAATCGCAGCTTTCCCCGGTCAGGACAGTTATATATATTCTGCTCCTCCATCGTTGCTGACATGGCCATTTGCCATGTCGTTTGTGTCGGTTGTGACATTTTTCATTCTCTATTTTGTTGTAGCGTTGAGCATTGTCAGGTTTATTGAAAAGAGGCATAAGGTTGAGTTGGGTAAGCCAAGCGCAGTGATAGGAGTTGTAGTTTCAGCACTCAGCCCTTTCATTATGTGGATTTTTGTCATCCGATTTTTAAAATGAAAAACCAGTGGCCTAACAAGTTGCCGGAGCCAACCGCCGTTGGCGCTTGAGTCGCTTGCTTGCGCTCAACTTTCACTCAAACGCTTCTTCGGCGCTTCGAACAGCAGTTCGTGCGCTTCCTTGAGCAATGCGGGGATCTTCGCGGCGAAGGGGCTTTTTTTCAGAGCATCCGGTAATTTTGCCGCATCGGTCTTGGACGCATTTTCGCCGGGGAACCAATGGTCGGCCTGGCCGAGCAGGTTGTAGCGCATCTTGCCCCACACCGTGAGGTCGAGGGATTTCGCGTAGGTCCAGAGCCGCAGGATTTCGGAAACGTTGGTTTCACCGGGCACTTCCAGATAACCGGGCAAGCCTTCAAACCATCGCGCGCACCAATCTGTGCCCAAGACGCGTTCCATCTCGGCGCGCAATCGTTTCTCAATCGGCCCGATGGTGGCATCAATCTCGTCGTAATGTTTGAGCGCCTTGATGTGCTCGTCAAAATCTCCCGGCTTCGCCGCGCCGCAACTCAGCGTGTGAACCTCCGGCCGCGCAAGACAGTAAAGATCGTTGAACATCATCGGCGACAACGGCGCGCACAGGTCCACGAGTTTTTGCGGCGGCTCGTAAAGCTTTCCGCCCTTGTCGTTCGGGCTGATGATGAACACGCCCATGTCCCGTTGCCGCGCGGCGACGATGGCCGGCCAGTTGAAGTCGTTCACATAATACCAATGGAGATTGACGTAGTCGAATTCATCGGTCGCGATGGCGTCGAGGATGATGTCGGTCGTCGCGTGGGTGGAGAAGCCGAGGTGCCGTACGCGGCCTTCGCGTTGCAATTGCCGCGCGATGGCGAGGCAGCCGTTTTTTCGGAGCGTGAAATCGAGCAACGCGTGGTTGTTGACGCCGTGAAACGAGAGCAGGTCAACATGGTCCAGCTTCAAATACTTCATGGACTTGTCGAACGTCTTCAAAAAATCCGCCGGATCTTTCATCGGCGCGACCTTGGTCTGGACGATGATTTTGTCGCGGGGCAGGGTGGGGAGGACGTTGCCAAGCTGCATTTCGGACGAGCCATAGCCGCGCGCGGTTTCGATGTGGTTGATGCCAAGTTCCACCGCGCGATGAATCGTGGCCTCGAGATTTTCCTGGTTGGCACGCGGCACGTCCGCGGGGTCCACGTCCTGCCATTTGAACTGGTAACGCATCCCGCCGCACGAGATGACGGGCATGGAAAGTTCCGTCCGGCCAAATCTTCGATATTTCATGTGCGGAAATTATGGCAGATAAATTGCGTTTCGCAACGGTGGAGAAAAAACATCCGGTTGCCAGATTGAGAGACAGTTGAGATTGACTAAACGAGCTTCAGCGCGGATATTTCATGCCAGTTATGAATAAATTCACTGCCATCATTCATCGCGGGGAACCGGATGAGGGCGGGTTTTGGGCGACATGCCTGGAAGTGCCTGGCGCAAATGGTCAGGGAGAAACAAGAAGCGAATGTCTGGATAATCTTGCCGCCGCGGTTAAGGATCTCCTGAAGTTGAATCGGGAGGAAGCCCTGGCAAATGATCCCGAAGCCGAGCAGACGGAATTGCTGGTGGCATGAAGCGCCGCGAATTGGAGCGACACTTGCAGGCGCACGGATGTCAGTTTCTGCGGGAGGGTTCAGCACATGCCATCTGGGTAAATCCGCAAACTGGCCATAAGGAAGCGATTCCCCGTCATCAGGAAATCAAACGCCATCTTGTCCGGAAGATTTGCCGTGGCCTTTCGGTCGAGGTGCCAAAGGGAGCTTGAAAAGTCAGTGATCGCGGAGCCTTGGTGCCAGCATAAAAAGCCAGGCGTTACAGCTTCCGCTTCAACCGATACACATGCACTTCAAACGGCGCGAACCAATCTTTGAATTTCCCGCCGGAGACTTTCACTGAGCGCGGGGATTCATACATCAGTTCATATTGGCCATCCACGACCGGCAATTTGGAGAATTCCACATCGACCGCCGGCCCTTCGCGTTTGCAGGCCAGTATATATATGTCGGAACCGGCTTCGCGCACGCAAAACTCGATTTCCCTGGAGCCGCTGACCGTGACCGGCAGTTTGGAATCCGGCGCGACCAATGCCGGCGCCAGCGTGCTGTGCATGCCGATTTCCTCCACCACCGGGCGCAACACGCGGTTCCAGAAAGTCCAGTTCCAGCCCAGCGCGGCGTCTTCCGGCGACATGGCCTGTTTCAATTGCCGCCAAAATAGACCAGCCCGCGCGCGCCATTGATGATGGCTTCGTAGGTCATGAACCGTTCCTCGGGAAAGGTCGGGAAGCGCAGGGTCTACCCCGGCAGGGCAAGCTGGCAGGAGGCGGATTTTGGAGCCGACTTTGGCGTGGAACAATTTTTCAAAGGAGCGTTGACACCGGCCCGCGCAAAGCCTAGGCTTGGTCAGTAATTCAATTGATCACGGATTTGCCATGTTGATTAGAATATCGTTAATTGTAGCCATAATTGGCGGGCTTGCGGTCGGAGCCTTAAACTTCCTGAAGGTAAAGGAGAACATAATCGCCACCATCGCCCAGCGCGATCAGAACGCGAAAGACCGCGATTCTGAGATGTCCCAAAAACAAAAGGCGCAGAAGGACGCCAAGGAAACCCACGCGGCCTTGGACCGGACCAATGCGCTGCTGGTCGCCACCACGGATGAACGCGACAAAGCCGTGGCCGACAATGCCGACCTGACCAAGCGGAATGTTTCGCTGACCGATAATTTGAAGAAGACCACCGCCGAGCGCGATTCCGCCCAGAATGATCTCGCCGCATGGAAGGAACTGGGAATCCCGGTTGAGCGCATCAAGGTGACGCTTGCCTCGTTGAAGACGGTCACTGAGGAACGGGATGCGATTGCCGAGGAGAAGAAAATCCTCACCCGGAAAGTCCAGCAACAGGCAAGTCAACTTGATTTTCTCACGGGTCGGGAACCCGAGGTGAAATTGCCCGTCGGCCTCAGGGGCAAAGTCCTGGTCGCGGATCCCCGATATGAATTTGTGGTGCTGGACATCGGCGAAAAGCAGGGCGTGCTGGAAAACGGCCGGCTGCTCATCAATCGCAAAGGCAAGCTCGTAGCCAAAGTCCAGATCAAGAGCGTTCAAGCAGATCGTTCCATCGCGAACGTGATGCCCGGTTGGAATCTGGGAGAGATCATGGAAGGCGACGAAGTCCTTTACTAAGCGAAGATGAAAGCTTGCGAGTTTATACAAAAACATCGGGTTTGGCTCCTGCTTGGTCTCGTGCTTTTGAGTGTCAGCTTGGGCGGTTTCGGCTGTGCCACGACCACCAATGAATCCGACAACGTTTCCTCCCGGCCATGGAATTCCCCCGAAGGCTGGCAGAACGGCTCACTTCCCAGCATGATGCAGTCGCCGCATTGAGCAGCGGTTTAGTCCTTCCCTTCCTTACTTCGCCACTTCTGTGCAGCGGGTTTCGCGGATCACCGTGATCTTGATCTGGCCGGGATATTGCAACCCATCCTCGATTTTCAGGGCGATGTTGCGGGCCAGGGCGTAGGCCTGTTCGTCGTTGATCGCCTCGGGTTGGACCAACACGCGCAATTCGCGGCCGGCCTGCACCGCAAAACATTTTTCCACGCCGGGAAAGGAGAGCGCGATTTTCTCCAGGTCTTCCACCCGCTTGAGATAAGTCGCCATGGTTTCCGAACGCGCGCCCGGGCGCGAGGCGCTGATGGCATCGGCGGCGCTGACCAGGATTCCCAGCGGGCCGACCGGCGGCACATCGTTGTGGTGCGAGGCGACACCGTTGACCACCGCATCCGATTCGCCGTAACGCTTGATGAAGTCCGCGCCGACGATCGCGTGCGGGCCTTCCACTTCGTGGCTGATGGCCTTGCCAATGTCATGCAACAGCCCGGCGCGTTTGGCTGGCATCGCGTCCAGGCCCAGTTCCGCCGCCATCAGCCCCATCAAGTGCGCCACTTCAATCGAATGATCGAGCACGTTTTGGGAATAGCTGTGCCGGAAATGCAGTCGGCCGAGCAGCTTGACGATCTCCAGATGCACGGGTGGCAAGCCGGTTTTCTGCACCGCTTCCTCGCCCAAGCGCAGAATGGTTTCATCCGTTTCCTGGCTGACCTTCGCGACGATTTCCTCAATGCGCGTCGGATGAATGCGGCCATCGAGGATCAGGCGCGTCATCGCCTCGCGCGCAATCTCGCGGCGCACGGGATCGAAACCGGACAATACGACCGCGTTGGGCGTGTCATCAATCAGCACCGTGATGCCCGTGGCGGCCTCGAACGCGCGGATGTTGCGCCCGTCGCGCCCGATGATGCGGCCCTTCATGTCTTCGCCTTGCAGGGCGATGGTCGCCGTCGTCGTTTCAAAAGTGTGTTCGCCGGCATAGCGTTGAATGGCCACGCTGATGATCTGCCGGGCTTTTTCCTCCGCGCGGGTTTTGGCATCATCCACGATGTGGCGGGCCAGGTCGCTCGCGTCGCGCAAGGCCTCCTGCTCGATCTCCTTCATGAACTGCCCGCGCGCCTCCTTCTCGGTCAGGTGCGCCATCGTTTGCAATTGTTCCCGCCGCGTCCGGGTGAGGTGGTCCAATTCCGCCTGGTGCGCCTCCAGCGATTCCCCCTGCAACTGCAGGGCCGCCTTCTGCTCCTGCAAATTTTTCTCCACTTGGACGAGCTTTTCCAACTGCGTGTTGATCAGCGATTCGCGCTCGCCCAGGCGCCGCTCATACTCGGCGCGTTCCAGGCGTCGCGCGGTGAAGGATTGCTCGGTCAGCTCGCGAAGCTTGAGGGCTTCCTCGTTGGCGGCGAGCCGGGAATCGCGGATGATCGTCTCGGCATCTTGCCGGGCT
>JAQGPB010000433.1 GCA_028293265.1 Pedosphaera sp.
CGCTCGGCGGTGACGGTGGTTTTGGGATCGTTGCCGCCGGCGGCGTTGACGAGAATCGTCGGCGCGCCAAAAGCTTTTTCAACTTCCTGATGCGCTTTGTGGAGACTGTCGCGTGACATCGCGTCCGCCGCAAAAAACCGCGCCTCGCCGCCGTGCGCCTGGATTCGCTTGACGCAGGCCTCGCCGCGCTCCGCGTTGCGCCCAAGCACCGCGATTTTGGCCCCGGCCTGCCCCAGGCCTTCCGCCATCGCCCCGCCCAATGCGCCAGTTGCGCCGATGACCACTGCTGTTTCACCCGAGAGATCGAATAGGTTCATATAGTGTGTGGCGGGATTGTGCGGAAGCAGGACGCGACGTTAAAGGAAATTCAATAACGGGGAAAAGCACCAAGCACCAACATCCAAGCTCCAGAGAAGCTCCAAATTCCAAACATGAACCGGCGCGGATTGGAGCTTGTTGCTTGGTTATTCTCTGGAGCTTGGATGTTGGTGCTTGGTGCTTAATGGCGCTTCTATTTCCGCGAAAGTCCCGCCAAACCCACCGCCACCGCAATCGCCCCGGAGGTCAGCATCCAGATGGATTTGTTCGTGGGCGAGCCGGTGAAGAAATGCGAGACGTAGGAACTGGTCGAGCGGGCGGCGTGATAGCCGAGCACCAGAAAAACGATGCCGCCGACCACCAAGGCCAATGAAATCAATCGGTTCATAACCGGGCTTCACCCATTCCATGCCCGCGTCAGATTCATAGCCCACAACGCGCCACGCCGTCGAATCTTTTTCACTTGGCCGCGCCAGCCTGATTGGACGGCTCATCGAGCATCACGTCCAACGGCAGCGGAATTCCGAAATTGGGCGTGCCATCCGCTGTCCAAGTGAATTTCTGCGCGCGCGTGGTTCTGCCCTTGTAAGTGTAAGCCGACGTCGTTTTTCCGTGATAAACGATCCAGTCCTCCCGGCCATCCGGTGATTGGAAAAATCCGTTGTGACCCGGCCCGTACACGCCGTTTGCATCCGAGCGTTCGAAGACCGGCCGCGGATGTTGCTTCCACGAATGCGGATCGAGCAGATCGGATTTCGCATCGGCGCTCAACATGCCCAATTTGTAATCCGGCTTGCCCGTGTCGCAGGCGGAGTAGATCAAAAATATTCTGCCGTTGTGTTGCAGAATCGCAGGCCCTTCGCGGACTTCGTCACAGCCAAAACCATCCGCCGGCAGATAAACGCCGTTGCCGCTCAAGGTGTATGGGGTTGCCATGCGGGCGATATAGAGAACGTGCCCCGGCCTTGCCGCCCAAAGGAAATAGAGCGAACCATCGGCGTTGGCGAAAGCCGTGCCGTCAATCGCGTAATGATCGTTCGTGGGATTGAACAGCCGCGCCTTGTATTTGTAAGGGCCGAGCGGGTCCGCCCCTTCGCTCTCCAGCACGTGCATGCGATGATTGTCATCTTTGTGATCGCTGGAGGTCGCGGTGTAATAAATATACCAGCGGCCGTTGAACAAATGGAATTCTGCCGCCCACATCCCGGTCGAACGCGAGGGGTCCGCGTCCTGCCACACCAAGCTTGGCTTCGCTGTCTTCAAGCCCGCGAGCGTCGGGGCTTTCCAGATGCGGATCGCATCAACCTGAGTGGTGGTGAGATAGTAATTGCTCCGGTAATAAACCATCCATGGATCAGGGCCGGGATTGAGCGGATTTTGAAATTGCGGCGCGGCGTGCGCGGGCGTGCAGAAGTGCAGCAGGCAACCGGACAGAATAAGAGCAATAAGGCGAAGTTGCATTTCGGCTTTATACGACGCGCCGGAAAGAAGGGCTATTCAAATGAACGGTAGGAATTACCCAAGCACCCAATGACGAAATACCCAAAGAAATCCCAAGCACAAAATAACGCGCTGCCTCGCGACGGACGCATCCCCGAACTGCCCCCCGAACTCGCGGCCGGCTGACTCCCTCTCCTCCATGGAATGGAGGAGAGGGCGGGGGAGAGGAGGTGCTTTTTGCCCAATCCCCGCGTCTGTTTTTTGAAATAAACTTTCCCTCTCCCCGGCCCTCTCCCACTCCTGCGTCGTGGGAGAGGGAGAAGAATCGGAAGCAGCGCGCGGATACGCCGCTCGCGGCTTCGGGTTTGGCGCTTCCTTGGGTATTTGGGTATTTCGTCATTGGGTATTTCTCAGCAGGTATTTCAAAAAAATCCCCGCTGGCCACGCCACGCCACTTGGTTTAGGCTCTGTTTGCAATGGATAATTTATCGAATTTGCCGCGGCCGGAAGTGATTTTGACCCACGAGAGCGATCTGGATGGGCTGGTGGCGGGCGTTTTGCTGCAACGGCTGGCCGAAAAAATCTTCGGCGAGAAAGTCCGGCTGGAGGCCTTTCATTACAACAACTGGAAACAGCGCGAGCCGCGCGAAAAAGCCGCCTGGGTGACCGACCTGAATTTCGAGGCGCGCCTGGACAAGCCGGGCTGGGCGGTCATCGACCACCACACCACCGAAGCGCCGGCCAAGAACGCGCATCTCATCCATGATTTGAACAAATCCGCCGGGCTGCTCTGCTACGAATTGTGCCGCGATCATGGTCTCGGCTCGCCCGAACTGGACCGGCTCGTGCACCTGAACAATGTGGCGGACCTGTTTTTGGAGGACGACCCGGATTTTGTCCTCGCCAGCGATTACGCGAACCTGGTGAAGGTTTATCAATTCTGGAATTTGCACACCCTGATCGAAGGCCGCCTGGAA
>JAQGPB010000470.1 GCA_028293265.1 Pedosphaera sp.
ATTTATAAAATGAAATCTGTATCACTGAATGCCTATCTCCGCACGCAGGCCCGCCGTGGCGAGGTCAAAAAACTGCGCACTTCCGGCCGTATCCCCGCCGTCATTTACGGCCGGCAGAAGGAACCCCAAAACCTCGAAGTCGTCTCGAAGGAGCTTGATGACCTGATTCATCATTCCGCCTCCGAAAACGTGCTCGTGGATCTCGCGGTCAAAGACGACGCCCGGCCCAAGCGCCTCGCGCTCGTTCAGGAAGTCCAGCACCACGCCCTCAGCGGCAAGGTTTTGCATGTGGATTTCCACGAAGTCGCCGAGAACGAAAAAGTCACCATCATGGTGCCCGTCGAAACCACCGGCGAATCCACCGGCGTCAAGAACGGCGGTGGCATTCTCGAACACGTTCTCTTCAAGATCAAAGTGCGCGCCTTGCCCAAGGATTTGCCTGAAGTGATCACTGTGGATGTCAGCCACCTTGAAATCGGCCAGGCTATTCACATCGGCGACATCAAGCCCGGCGACGGGGTTGAAATCATGGGCGACAAACATATTTCTGTCATCGCTGTGGCTGCTCCGATCAGTGAAGCTGCTGAAGCCGCCGCTGCTGAAGCGGGTGGCGCTGGTACCGCCGAAGTGGAAATGATCAAGGAGAAGAAGGAAGACGGGGCTGAAGGCACTCCTGCTGCCGGTGCTAAAGCCGGTGACAAGGCCGCTCCTGCTGCCAAGGCCGGTGACAAACCAGCCGAAAAAGGCGCGGAGAAAAAGGCCGAGAAGAAGAAGTGATTTTATAGGCGGCCACTCGCCTTGTGGCCGTCTAACCCGCCCCGGCCATGGAGAACTTGCATCTCATCGTGGGCTTGGGAAATCCAGGTGCCAAGTATGCCCGGACGCGGCACAACATCGGTTTTCAACTGGTGGAACGCCTTGCAGCAGGTTGGCGGGTGGATTGGACAACCGAGAAAAAGTTTCAGGCCCGGGTGGCGCGGGTGGAACGCAGCGGTAAACCGGTGTTACTTGCTGAACCGCAAACGTTTATGAATGCAAGCGGTGAAACGGTCGGGGCCATGGCGGCATTTTACCGATTGCCATTGCCGCGAATCTTAGTGACGCTGGACGACGCCGACCTGCCGCTGGGCGAAATCCGCCTGCGGATGCGCGGCAGCAGTGGCGGTCATCATGGATTCGAGTCCATTGAGCAGCAAATCGGCAGCCGGGATTTCCCGCGGCTGCGGCTTGGTATCGGGCGAACCGGTGCCGGCAATGGCAGACGGGAAATTACGGATTACGTTTTGGCTCCGTTCAGCGCGGCGGAGACGGCGGTAGTGGAGCAGGTTCTGAAGGCGGCCTGCGCGCAGGTAGAATGCTGGTTGGACGCCGGAATTGAAAAAGCGATGAGTCAATTTAACGGGGTGATTAAAACCCCGGATGAAAAAAGGAAAACTGAGTGAAACGATACGAAGGTCTGTTCATATTGAACAACGCGGGCAAAGAAGAAGCCATTAAAGAGACGATTGACAAAGTCTCCAACGAGATAACCTCGGCAGGCGGCAAGGTCGAGACGGTGCAAAAAATGGACAAGCGGAGTTTCGTCCGCGTGGCCAACAAGAAGCACACCTCCGGCTTTTACGTGAACGTCATTTTCTCGAGTCCGCCGGCCACGCTGCCGGTGTTGCAAAGCCGCTTCAAGTTGAATGAAGACGTATTCCGTGTCCTCTTCACCGAAGCGCTCGCGCCCAAGGAAGAAGCGAAGTAGATTGAGTCATGGCAAATTTTAACAAAGTCATTCTGGCGGGAAACCTGACCCGCGACCCGGAGTTGCGCTATACTCCCAAGGGAACGGCTATTGCTAAAATTAGCATCGCGATCAACCGCAGTTGGCGCAACGAGGCGGGCGAGACCAAGGAAGAAGTCACGTTCGTGGACGTGGATGCCTTTGGCCGCACCGCTGAAAATATCGGCCAATATTTTAAAAAAGGCCGTCCAATTCTCATTGAAGGCCGCTTAAAGTTGGATCAATGGGATGACAAGCAAAGCGGACAGAAACGCAGCAAAATGGGAGTCGTTCTGGAAAACTTCCAGTTCATGGATTCCAAGGGCGGCGAAGGCGGCGGTGCTCCCGAAGCACCCCGCGCCAGCCGTCCAGCACCCGCTGCTCCCAAGGCCGAAAGCTCCGACAACGGCGACGGACCGCCTCCACCCGAAGACGACGACGTTCCATTTTAAACCAAAAACTTTGCGGGTCCAGGCTCCTTGTCCCGCCTTCAAAACCTAATTTCAACTCTCAACCATTTTTTGTATGCCAAAAACTGAAGTCATACTTACCCATAACATCGTCGGCTTGGGCGCCGAGTCGGACCAGGTGAAAGTCGCCGCCGGTTACGCGCGTAATTATTTGTTCCCACAAGGATTCGCCATCCCATTGACGGGCGCGAACAAGCGCCGCATCGAATCCTTGAAGCAGCGCCGCGCCGCCCGCGAGGCTGACGAACTCAACCACATGAACGAGCTTTCGCGCAGCCTGGCCAAGCTGATCGCCGTGGTCACGGTCAAGACCGGCGATGACGGTAAGATGTTCGGCTCCGTCACTTCCGGCTCCATCGCCGACCAGCTCAAGACGCAATTCGACGTCGCGCTCGACAAGAAGAAGATTCATCTCGAAAGCCCCATCCGCACTTTGGGTGAACACGAAGTGGAACTCCGCCTGCATCATGACGTGGTGACCAAGCTGAAAGTCCGCGTGGAAAGCAGCACCCCGCTGCCCAAGCCGGAAGAAGCACCCGCTCATGAGGGCGATGCGAGGTCTGAAAAGCGCGGCAAGCGTTCCGAACGCCCTGAAACCTCGACCGCGGAACGTCCTGCGCGCGCCGAAAAGCCCGAACGCAAGGCCAAGACCAAAGCGGCTGAGTAATTCGCCCCTCGCTGTAGCGCAGATTTCTAAATCTGCTGTGTCGCGGGTTTCCCAACCCGCAGACCATTGGCTAAATCGGCGAGTTGAAAAAATTCAATTGTGCCGTGATTCTAAAACCGGCAAGGCGGCAGGTTTACAAAACCTGCCGCTCCAGCAGCGCTTCCGGGATTGTTGAGCCGATGCCTATCTCCGCTTCGCCTTGTTGGCGCCTTCACCCACTGACCAGATCACACTTTCAGCTTTGCCATTGACGTTGGCAGGAAACTCCAGTTGCACGTCAGTGGTTTTGGCGAAGAATTTGGTCGGCGATTCGGCGTACATTACGAACCTCACACCGCCCACCCTCGCCACCAGTTGGTGGTTTTCCTTGGCAATCTCGACGCCGCTCTCGTAAGAACCCGTGTAATTGTCCAGCAGCGCCTCCGGCAAAGAGAATTCGCTCTTGCCCGTTTTTCCCAATTCGCGAACCCAGACATTGCGGTAACGCACCGGGTTCCCGTGGTCTTGGAATGCAATCGGCTGCTTCTCCGGATGCGCACTGTATGGCGCGCGTTCGAGCCAGGATGTCGGCCCCAAAAGCGTCACGTTGTTCTGAATCAACACGCCGTTATGGATGACCGTCTCCCGCACCGGCGAGAGCAGCTTGCCATTCGCATCAAACCGGGGCGCGGTGTAGATGATGTCATACGTTTGCCATTTGCCAGGTGGCAGTGTGGCATTCACCAGCGGCGGATACTGGCCGTAAATCGAGCCGGCCGAACCGTCGGAATAAGTCCTGGCATTGTAGGAATCAAGCACCTGCAATTCGTAACGATCCAGGCCGAAGAAGACCCCGCTGTTCCCGCGCCCCTGGCCTTCGCCGTGGGGCGGTGTGGGTGTCGCCCATTCGACATGGAGCTGGCAGTCGCCGAAATTCTGCAGCGTGCGAATGTAGCCGCTGCCCCTCACACACTCCATGTATCCGTCCCGCATGATCCATTTGGTGGGGCTGCCATCATCAAGGCCGACCCACTTCGACAAATCGGTTCCATCGAACAACACAATCGCATCCGAAGGTGGCCTGCCGGGATGCTCATCCGTAGAAGCCGTACCGGGAGTCACCGCTGTCGGGGCAGGGCGGTCACGGTCATGATCCAGCCAGTTCGGGTCCGGCAACGTCGAGCCGGTGCTTTCCGTGGGAAGCGTGAGCGTGGTCAGAACCACCGGCGCGGGTGCGGCCTCTTTTCTGGTGGTTTCTTTCTTTTTGGTGGCCTCGTGTTTCGGCGCGGTCTGGCAGCCTGAGAGGACTGCAACGGCGCACAACGCAACGGCGAACGGAAGTGAATTATTGCATTTCATAGATAGATCGCACAGTGATTCACCGCCAGACTAACAGCCGGCAACTCTGCCGACAAGCGAAGATCGGAAATCCGCGCCTACCAATTCTTAAACGCCCGCCGCTGGCTGGTCTGTTTGTTGGGCGGTGCAAGTTGAAAAATCTTCTCGTCGTCTTTCTGCGAATCCAAAAGCTGCTGGGCCTGGCGCGGGGTCATTTGACCGGCGGCCATCATGGCCGCCTCCTGTTGCGCCTCCTTCTCGGCCTTCTCCTTGTCTGGATCCGACTCCTTCCCTCTGGCCGCATCCCGCTGCTTTTCGGAATCGGGCTTCTGATTCTGGGCCTGCGACTCCTCGTGCTTTTGCTTTTCCTGCTGTTTCTCCTCTTCGGATTTTTCCTTCACTTTGTTGTCCGCCTGCGAATTCTGGTCTGACTTTGATTTGTCTTGGTTGTCCTTGGACTGAGACTGATCATTTTGCTGCTGGTTCTGGTCTTTTTTATCCTGATTCTGCTGGTCTTGCTTGTCCTGTTTGTTTTTGTCCTGTTTTTGGTTTTGCTTGGAATTCTTGTCGGATTGGGACTGCTGAGATTGCTGTTTTTTGAGTTCCTCCAATTGCTGTTTGACAAAATCCTGGTTGAACCGGGCGTCGGCGTCCTGCTGGTTCAGCTTCAAGGCGCTTTCGTAACTTTTTAGCGAATTCTCCCACGCTTCCTTCTTTTTGTCTGCATCGGGAACCTGCTCGCCCATGCGATACAAGGAATTGCCCAGGTTATAATACGCGCGCTGCTGCAATTGCAAATCGGGCGAGGCCAATGTCTCATTGAACTCCTTCACCGCAGTGTCCAATTGCTTGCTTTGATAAGCCGCCGCGCCCGCATTGAAGTGCAGCCGGGGATCGTCCTTTTTCTTTTCAAGCAAATGGTTGTAGTCCTTGAGCGCATCCTGATACTTGCCTTCGTTATACTCGCGCAACGCGCTGGCCGGACTGCCATGCACGGCGAGTGGCAACGCGAGCAGAAGCACGATGGCCACCGTTTCTTTCAAACCAGCCACCTTGGCCGCGCTGGCCGCGGCGGAACGCGAAGAACTCCGGCGGCGGCTGCGATCCGGCAGAAACATTTCGAGGAGCAACAGCAAGATCGCGATGCCCAGTGGCCAATGAAATCGCTCCTGGAAACGCTGAAACATTTTCACGGAATTCTCTGATTTTGGCAGTGGTGCCAGTCCACGATCATAAAGCGTGTCCATCGTCTTGGTGCCGCGCAAGGGCAGGTAAAAACCCTTGGTCACGTTGGCAATCTGTTGCAACAATTCCTCGTTCAAATGCGAAATCACGGGCTTGCCCTGATCATCGAGGATCGGCTCGACGTGATTGCGCTCGTCCCGTATGCGAAGCTGTTCCCCTTCCGGCGTTCCAATGCCGATGGTGAAAATCATCATCCCTTCCTTTGCGGCTTTTTCCGCCGCCGACAGCGCATCACCATCGTTGTCTTCGCCGTCGGTGAACAGCACCAGTATCCGATGGTTGTCCGTTCCATTTTTGAATGCTTTCCGTGCTTCGTCAATGGCCTCGGCAATGGCGGTGCCGCCTTGCGAAATCGTTTTGGTATCCAGCGCATTCACGCTCTGGCTGAACGCGGCGTCGTCCAACGTCAGCGGGCATTGCAGAAACGCGGTCCCTGCAAAGGCGATCAGTCCAAGCCGGTCCGTCCTGGCCTTGCGCATCAAATCAAGCGCCGCCAGTTTTGCCCGCACCAGCCGGTTCGGAGGCGTGTCTTCCGCGAGCATGCTGTTGGACGTATCAATCGCGACAACTATGTCCAGCCCGCGCTGCCGGGCTTCCTCACGGCTCATTCCCCATTGCGGCCGGGCGAGTGCCAGAATCACGAACACCACTGCGACGACGAATAGCACCATGCGCGCCTTCTGCCGGCTGGGCGAAAAACCGACCTTCAAGTGGCCCAGCAAACGCGCGG
>JAQGPB010000481.1 GCA_028293265.1 Pedosphaera sp.
GGAATGGGTTGACCGTCTCAACCAGGCGCGGCAAAAACTTGATGCCCGCCGAGATGAACTGCTGCTGGAACTCAAAGCCATGAATCCCGCCTGGGAATCAATCTCCGCCAAAGCCTCACGCGCCGAATTGCCGCTGGCGCGGCTCGACGAAATTTACCGGCTGCTGGGCTACCTCTCGCGGTGGTCGCAACAGCTTCAGGAAAGAATCGTGCAATTATCCTTTGATTGAGTTTGATTAATCAAGTTATGCGTCTGTTATTTTGCATGTTGATCTGCCTCGTCCAGCTCGCGGCTGGAGCTGCCGAGTCCTGGCAGGACGTGTTGAGCCGCATGCCGCTCGGAGCCAATGTCACGCAGTTGAACCGGACCAACTGCGTGAAAATCATGCTCTCCGCCTTTCAATCCAATGATGTCGTGAAGGCGCTGATCTTCATGCCGGGCGCAACGGATGAGTTCTACATGTTTCGCCGCGCCAAAGCCACCTTGACCAATGATTCACCCACCCTGCTGGATGCGGTGAATGCGCTCACCAATCAGACGCTCATCAAGGCAACTTTCCGGCCGCCAATGCTGCTATTGCACACCGATGAAGATCCGCTGGAGTTGCTGATAGAGATCAAAGACCCGGTCACGGTGGGCCGGCTCGAGAGCAAGCGCTTCGTGCCGCACGCGCTTTACAATGACCGGGATTGGGATTTTCTACAGCCGATATTGCAAAAGAAATTTGGCATCTGGCTCCTGCCCAGATCGAACTCACGGGATTCCTTCCATTTTTACCGGCACAGTTTTGCCGCATGGAACTTGGACGGCTGGCAGGCACTGCAAGCCATCGCCTTTGCCGGCAAGACCAAATTCACCGTTAAACGGCGGCTGGTGGTTTTTGAGGGCGATGCCCGGATCCTGGCAGTGCCCAAGATTGACCATTTCCCCGAATGAGCTGGAGGCAACCTCCAGTGTGTTGATTTGGGACAGAGCCTGACTGAACAGGACAACTCGTCCCGCCCACCAGCGCAAAGCCCGCACTTTGCAAGGCGGAGAAGGTGTTGAACACGCTTGGTATGGTCCATGCTTTCAGGATGCCATGCAGAAAATACGAATCTCCATTTCAAGAGATTTTGTAATTCTCTCCGTCTTCATCATCATGGTGAAGGTGAAAAGGCCCATCTTACATCTGCGAAAAAACGCGGCGCCTTGGGTGTAGCGTTCTTCAATAAAGTTGTATTTTCCTGGCGGCCTGCGAAAGCAGGCCGCCAGTTTCTTTTTTGTTCAGACCTCGGGCGCAAAAACCAGGATGCTCAGCGGCGGCAACGTGAATTCCGCCGAGTAGGACTGGTTGTGGACGTTGTAATCCTCCGCTGTCACCCGGCCCAGATTGCCCTGGTTGCTGCCGCCGTAGATGGCGGCGTCGCTGTTCAACACCTCGCGCCAGACGCCTGGACGCGGCAGACCGACGCGGTAATGAGTGCGCAGTACCGGCGTCAGGTTGAGAATCACCACCAACTCACTCGTGCGCTCCGGGTTTTGCCGGGCGAAGGACATCACACTGTTGCGCTGGTCCGCGCAGTCAATCCAATAAAAGCCGCCCGGATCATAATCCCCTTCTGAAAGCCCGGGCTCGGCGAGATACATTTTGTTCAGGTCTTCGACAAAACGCAGCAGACCGCGATGATAAGGCCCCTGATCGAGGAGATGCCAATCCAGTCCGGCGTTGGCGTTCCACTCGGAGACCTGCCCGAACTCGCAGCCCATGAAGAGCAGCGGCTTGCCGGGAAACGTCCACTGATAACCAAACAGCGTGCGGAGGTTCGCAAATTTCTGCCAGTCGTCCCCGGGCATGCGGCCCAGCAAGGAGCGTTTGCCGTGGACCACTTCGTCATGCGAAAGCGGGAGCACAAAATTCTCGTTGTGATGGTACAGCATCGCGAACGTCAAATCATTCTGGTGATAACGCCGGTAAACCGGGTCGCGGCCAAAATAGTCGAGCGTATCATGCATCCAGCCCATGTTCCATTTGAACGAAAATCCCAGGCCGCCAAGGTAAGGCGGACGCGTCACCAGCGGCCACGCGGTTGATTCCTCCGCAATCGTGATGACGCCGGGATGTTCGGTGTGGGTGAGATAATTGAATTTTTTGAGGAACTCGATGGCTTCGAGATTTTCGCGACCTCCATATTGGTTGGGAATCCATTCCCCTTCCTGACGTGAGTAATCCAGGTAGAGCATCGAGGCGACTGCATCCACCCGCAGTCCGTCAATGTGAAAACGTTCGCACCAGAAAAGCGCGTTGGCAGTGAGAAAATTGCTGACCTCATGGCGGCCGTAGTTGAAGATCAACGTTCCCCAATCCTGATGCGCTCCTTTCTTTGGATCTTCGTGCTCGTAGAGTGCGGTTCCGTCGAAACGGGCCAGCGCCCAATCATCGCGCGGAAAGTGGGCGGGCACCCAGTCTATGATCACGCCGATGCCGGCTTCGTGCAGTGCATTGACCAGATATTGGAAATCGTCCGGCGTCCCGTAACGGGTGGTCGGCGAATAAAAACCGGTGACCTGATAGCCCCATGAGGGATAGAAAGCATGTTCCGACACGGGCAGCATTTCGACGTGGGTGAAGCCAAGACGCTTGACATAGGGAATGAGCTGTTCCGCCAGTTCCCGGTAGCTAAAGGATTCGGCGACGGATTTTTTCTTCCAAGAGCCAAGATGCACCTCGTAAATGCTCATTGGAGATTTCAGCCAGTTCCGTTCGCCGCGCTGTTTGAGCCAGGCTTCGTCGTTCCAAGCAAATTTCTTGTTGTTCCAGACGATGGAGGCATTCTTCGGCGCGGCCTCGAAAAAGAAGCCATAGGGGTCGGCCTTCAAAACGAGGTCGCCGTGAGCGTTCTTGATTTCGTATTTGTAATGCGCGCCCTCCCCCAGTCCGGGCACGAACAATTCCCAGACTCCCGAAGCGCCCAGCAAACGCATCGGATGATAACGGCCGTCCCAACCGTTCAGATCACCCACCACGCTCACCCGTTGCGCATTGGGCGCCCAGACCGCGAAACTGGTCCCTGGCACGCCATCAATGACGCGCAATTGCGCGCCCAGCTTGTCGTAGATGCGGCGTTCGTCGCCCTTGCCAAAAAGATAGAGATCGGTTTCTCCCAAGGTTGGCAGGAAAGAATAGGCATCGCGCGTGCGACGGACATGGCCTTGGTAATCTGTGATGACCAAATCATAGGCGTAAACTTTTTTGGCGGCCTTGCTGACGCCCTCGTACAAACCGGCGTCGTCCAGGCGTTGGAGTTCAAACTTCGGCTTGTCCTTCTCGTGCGTCGGTTCGATTTCGACCTTGGCGGCATTGGGCAGGAAGGCGCGCACAACAATCCCGGAGCCATCCCCCAAGGGATGCATGCCCAAAAGCTGGTGGGGGGCGCGGTGCCGGGCTTGAATCAAACTTCGCAGTTCGTCTTTAGTCAGCAACATGGCGAGGGCAATTTATCAGCCTTGCGGGGAATTGACACGTAAATCTAAAGCCGCATCAGTCTGCGGGCGCAAACCGGCTTTTGGGGCCGGAACGGCGAAAGGGCGGGCGATCTGTTTCTTTTTGACCATGGCACGGGGAAATAAATTTTTCTCAAAGAGCCGACATTACCTGAAATTATGTGATAATACGCAATAAAAGGCGGCAGAATTGTCGGCTGGCTGCCGGATAAATGTCGGGTAAATCCGGCAGCGGTCGGGTAGGAGCCGGCGCGCGGACGGCAGCGCAGACATGACGAAGCCGTCCGGCGGTGGGTTGACTGGCGGGCGGGGCCAAAGCGGCCGGGGACTGCCGCAGACCAAGACCTAACGGGGGCTGGGGCGGGCGAT
>JAQGPB010000493.1 GCA_028293265.1 Pedosphaera sp.
AGAGGGAGAAGAAGGCTCGCGGGGACGCTCGCCCCACCCGCGCTGGAATATTTGGGCCGGCCTTAACTAAATGGGAGTGCCCCAGCCCTCTCCCCCAGAAGAATGGGAACGTGACGGTCGTTCTGGGCACATTTGCGGATCGTGGTTGCAGTCGCAGGCATCTGACCGTCCGGATGAAAACAGGCATCAAAGCCCGCAAGCGGATTTGGCGCGGTTTTCTGACATATTCGTTTTCAGAGGAACCACGATTTCCAGTCAACTGATGGCGGAATATAAAACATTGTTTGGCGTGGCGGTGCTGCCGGCGATGATGCTGGCGGCGATTGTTCTGGCCACCTTGTCCCGGCGGCTGCGCGATCTGTTTTTTTTCCTGCTGGTGCTGCTGCTGATCAGGACCCATCACCTGGATGTCAATTTTGTGAGCCGGGAATGGTATCGCGGCACGACGCGCGGCTTCGAGGTTTCGCTGCTGGATGTGCTGTCGGTCGGCGTGTGCTTCGGTTCCCTGCTGAGTCCCGCTCCGGGTCGCGCGCGTTGGTACTGGCCGGCGAGCCTGGGGCTGATGCTGGTTTTTTTTCTTTATGCCTGCTTTTCCGTGAGCATCTCCGACCCGCAACTTTTCGGGCTGTTCGAACTGTCCAAGATGGTGCGGGGCTTGATTGTTTTTCTGGGAGCGGCGCTGTATGTGCGGTCCGAGCGCGAGCTGCGGATACTGGTGGTGGCGCTGGCCTGTGTGGCCTGCTGGCAGGCTTACGTGGTGCTGGATCAGCGTTATCACCTGGGCATGCACCGCGTGGAAGGAACCATCGGCAATCCCAACAGCCTGTCCATGTTTCTTTGCATGATCGCGCCGCTGTTTGTGGCGGCGCTCAATGCGGAATTTCCGCGCTGGGTGAAATCCCTGTGCATCGCAGCCATCCTGTGTGCAGCCTTGGCGGAGATCCTGACGATTTCGCGGGCCGGGCTGGCGACGCTCATGCTGGTGATGCTCGGCACGACGGTGGCGTGTGTGTCATTCAAAATCACACCTAAAAAAATCTTGGTCTCCGCCGCGGTGTTGCTGGTGGCGGTTGGAATGTTTGCCAAAGCCTGGCATACGATCCAGGCCCGCTATCAGGAAAGCTCACTGGAGGAGGAATACAAGGGCCACGGGCAGAACCGGGGCTATTACCTGGTGATTGCCGATGCCATCGCCCACGACCGTTTGTTTGGCGTGGGGCTCAACAATTGGTCGTATTGGGTCAGCAACGAATACGGGCCGAAGTTGGGGTGGCGTTTTGTCCCTTACATCGGCACGGAAAAATGGCCGAGTGACAAGGTCCCGCCCGGTCGGAACCTGGACGCGGCGCAGGCCGCGCCGGCGCACAACCTGGGGGCACTGACCGTGGGGGAGCTTGGGATTCCGGGACTTTTAATTTTTTGCACCCTTTGGTTCCGCTGGTTTCAAATGGGCGCGAGTTTTCTGCGGCAGCGCACGACCGACCCGATGTCGCGACTGGGGGCGGGCATTTTTTTCTGCACGTGGGGAATTTTCCTGCAGAGCATCACCGAGTGGGTTTACCGGCTCACGCCGATATTTTTCACGTTCAACATTCTCATGGGGACGCTGGCCAGCCTTTATTATGCGAAAAGGCAGCGGAAGCGTCTGGCGGCGGAAGCGACCGAAGAAACCGAGGCGACGGAGGAAACAGAGGAAACGGAGAAGCCGGACGAATTCGTGGAACGCGGGGAGTTTGCGCGGGGAAAAACTTGAGCCATGCGCGTCATCCATCTCTTGCGCAAATATAATCCGTCCGAATGGGGCGGCACGGAGACCGCCATCCAGCGGCTGTTTGACGGGCTGCGCCGGCAGGAGGTTGCCTCCGTGGTTTATGCGCCGAGAATTGAGAAGAATTTAAGAATTGCCGACCCGTTGGCGGAGGCGGGTTGCGAGGTAAGACGCTTCAATGCGTTTGTGCCCATTTTAGGAATGCCGGCACGCGAGAAGCGGCAATTGATTTCGGTGGGCGGCAATCTGATGTCCTTTGATTTGCTGGCGTCGTTGTGGCGCGAGCGGGAGATTTCAATCGTGCATGCGCATACGCTGGGCCGGATTGGGGCCATGGGGCGGACGGTGGCGCGGCGGCGCAAAGTGCCGCTGGTTTTGACGATTCACGGAGGACTGCTCGATTTGCCTGAGACCATCCGGCACAGCATCCAACAGCCGCGTCTTGGAGGCTGGGATTGGGGAAAGATTTTTGGGCTGCTGCTTGGGTCGCGCGGGTTGCTGGAGGAGGCGGACGCCATCGTGACGTGCAATCCGACGGAGGCGGGATTGTTGCAGGAGAAATTTCCGGGCAAGAGGATTCAGGTACAGCCGCATGGAGTTGTGCTGGGCAATTATCAGACGGACCATCGCGCGGCGGCGCTGGCGGCATTTCCACAACTTTTGTCGGCTTTCGTTCCCAAGAGGAGTCAGTATAATGAACGCCCGCCCTCACCCCGGCCCTCTCCCCCAGGAGAGGGGGAAGGCGGCGGTCGCTCTGGGCACATTTGCGGCTCGCGGTTGCAGTCGCAGTCAACTGTACATCCGGCTGAAGACAAATATGGAGAGTGCGAGGTGTTGCTGAGTGTTGGACGGATTGATCCGGTGAAGAACCAGGCGTGGCTGGTTGAGCAATTGCCGGCGGTGTTTCAGCGGCATCCGCGCGCGCTGATGGTTTTTGCGGGCGCTTGCACGGACGAGAAATATGGCAAGCGCATCGAACGGCAGATTGCGGAACTGGGCCTGGGCAACCGGGTGCTGTTGACCGGCGGCCTGCCGCCCGGCGATGCGCGCTTGATCGGCCTGATGCAATTGGCGGCGGCGGTGATTCTGCCGTCGCTTTCGGAAACTTTTGGCTTGGTGCTGCTCGAAGCCTGGGCGGCGGGCACGGCGGTAATTTCCAGCCGCACCTCCGGCGCGACGGCCCTGATCAAACAGGACGAGAACGGCTGGTTGTTTGACCTGGAGCAGCCCGGGACATTCCAGCGCGTGGTTGATACGGCGCTGGCGAATCCTGATTTGCGAAAGCAACTCGCGGCACGCGGAGGCGAACTGGTGGCTGCCCAATACGACACTTTCGTCCTGGCGGGCCGGATGAAGAACCTTTATGAAACCTTGATCGAGGAAAAAAATGCGCTACGTCATTCTACGCGATGATGACACCAACGCCCTGACGCCGGTGGACTGCCTGGAGCGGCTGTATCGCCCGTTTTTGGACCGCGGTTTGCCGGTGAATCTGGCGGTGGTTCCGGATGTCTCCACGAAGGTGACTTTGCCGGATGGGCAGCCCGAAGGTTTTTTGATGTTCAGCCCGCAACTTTCGGCCTCGGCAACGCAGCCCATCGGCGGGAACAAGGACCTGGTGCGTTACCTTTTGAAAAATCCCGGCTTTCATGTGGCGCAGCACGGATTGCATCATGACCGTTTTGAATTTGACCTGCATGACCGCGGGGAAATCCGGCGGCGGCTGGCGCGCGGGACCGAGCTTCTGGTCGCGGCGGGACTGCCCGAGCCGAAGGCATTTGTCGCCCCGCATGATCGTTTTACGCGGACCAGCCTGGATGAAGTGGCCAAACGCTTTCCCACGGTTTCCTCGGGTTGGTATGAGAAAGCCCGGCTGCCGGCGAGCTGGTGGCCGCGTTATCTGCTCAAGAAGATTTCCGGCGCGCAGCATTGGCGCATCCGCCAGACGTTGCTGCTATCGCATCCCGGCTGCCTGCTCTCCCGTCAGCGTCCGCGCGAAACCATTTTGGAGCAGGTGAAACAGGCGGTTCGACGCGCGCCGTTGACTGTGCTGGTGACGCACTGGTGGGAATATTTTCCCGATCAGAAGCCGGACGTGGATTTCATCTGGCAGTTGCACGCGGTGGGGCACTATCTGGCGAACGATCCGGAGATCAAGGTCATTTCCTTCGCCGCATTGAGGGATGGAGTACTGTCCGCCTACGTTTGCACGTGAGCGCGAAATTTTCCAAGGGGCGACAAGGTTGATTTGGCCTGCCGCTGGGAACGGAGCGCGGGTCCATGGCAGGGAGCGACTGACTGATGACGGGTGCGCGGGGACGGTCCGGGGCTTTCTGGTATTCGCACGTTGCGGCGGGTCGCAGACCCGCGCTCCGGCCGAGGCCGTGGTTGCATTCGGCCGGGAACGGCAATTACCGCTGCCGTAAAACATGCAGCGTGCCGTTCACAGAGAATTCCTACGACAGGGATACTGGCACTGGTTCGAGGAGGCAATCAAGCCGGGTCAAACTCAGCAGCCGCCGGACGAGCGGCGTGGGATTGACGAAGTTCAGCCTTATGGGGCGAAGGCGCGCTTTGTTGCGCCAGGCAATCAGCGCGCCCAATCCGCTGCAATCCATAATGGTCGTTGCAGAAAGGTCAACGATGACATTTTCCACGCCCGGCGCCAAGGCGGGGCGCAGTTCGGCGGTGAAGTTTTCAGCGTGGACAAAGTCCAGTTCGGGAACCTCGCTGATACAGAGGGTGTTTCCTTGATGACAGATTTTCATGGCATTTTGACCGGATGATTGTCCCAGGTGAGTTCCAGTTCTTCCTTGTCGTCCTTGAACCAGGCGGCCACCTGATGCCGCAAAGCCAGGAATTTTGAAGGCGGCCGAAGCTCGTGCAGCGCGCAGAGGAGCAGGGGATCGGAGATGGTGACGATGGAGCCGGATTTCCAATTGATGAGCGTGCGGTCCCACGCCACTGAGTCCTTCAATTCGGCCCAGCCTCCCAAACGCGTTTCCGGGCCGACCACGGAACCGGAGATTTCGCAGTCGGATCCGATGAGAGCGCGATTTTCCAGAATGGTCCTTGGTCCAATGGTGCAACGCGGGCCGACGGTGACATCTTCGCCAATCCAGCAGGGCGCTCTTAAAATGACTCCGGGAGCAATGCGCGCGCGAGTGGAAACCCATACGTCCGGCTGGAGTTCACGCATGCCGAGGCGATTGCTGCCGATGGCGCGGGGCAGCCAGGTCCAAAGCGCGGCAAACCAATCGGCGTAACTGCCAAAAAGCTGATGCTGCGGCAGGCCAGGAAAATGCGTGAGCGCCACCATGTCGTCCGATTCCGGCAGCCACTCGATCTTCTGCGCCGCGGGATATTTGTTGCGGGCGAGGCTGGTTGACAATTCCCGCGTCTCGGCGATGACTTCCGCGCGCAAACCCCAGCGGGCGCCGTCGCCGACCAGTTCGCGCACCTTTTCCGGCCGGTCGTCGGCAAGGATTTGAACGTGCGTCGCGCCGGTTCCGGCCAGATGTTCGAGCCAATATTCGAGCAGACTCTTGCCGAACATGGGCACGTTCACAAGCGGGACGGACTGCGCCAATGCGGAAATTGCCGGGCGCGGAGAGGGACAGATGAGACAGGCTTTCACGTTTAACAGGCTCCTTTGGCCCGCACGACCGCGGGCAGGGTGAGGGCCAGGATTTTGACATCCATCCAGAAGTCCTGGTTTTCGATGTAACCGACATCGAGTTTCACCTGGCCGGCAAAATCAATCTCACTGCGCCCGCTGATCTGCCAGATGCAGGTGATGCCGGGCAGTGCGGCCAGCCTGCGGCGGTCGGCGAGGGAATAACGCTTCACTTCGCGCGGCAGCGGCGGGCGCGGCCCGACGAGCGACATATCGCCGATGAGCACGTTGTAAATCTGGGGCAATTCGTCCAGGGAAAATTTGCGCAGCCAGCGGCCCGTGCGCGTGATGCGCGGGTCGTCCTTGATTTTGAAGGTAATGCCGTTGGCGTGGCGATTTTGAGAAATGAGTTCCTGCAGGCGCTGTTCGGCGTCGAGACACATGGAACGAAACTTGAACATTTTGAATTCGCGACCGAATTGTCCGACGCGGGTCTGAGTAAAAATGATCGAGCCGCCGTCCTCCAATTTGATCAACAGGCTGATCAGGAGGAAGAGGGGGCTGAGGAGCGTCAGAAGGATCAAGCTGGTGGTGAAATCAAACGAGCGCTTGAGCATGGGGCCGCCGTGGATGCGGCAATTCCAGATGAGGCGCTCGAACACGAGTTCCATTCTTAATTGTGCGCGACCCCAGCGGCTCCGGGCCAAACTGTAGTGCCGCAACAGACCGTCATTGATTTCGTTTCGATTCATTGCACATCAAATAATTGCGTCCAAAGGGTAGTTCCGGCTGCGTGGAATCTCAAAGGGGGTGAAGACCCGAAATCAAATCAGAAGCGCACCCTACCGTAGGAAGGGAATGTCCCCCCTCCCTCTGGCATGGAAATAATGGCATAAATTTTGTCCAAATCCGCTTCGTTGTTTTATGCTTATAATATGAAAAAGTGTGTTTAATTTCTGGACATTCTGTCTCATTTTGCGGCAGTATTTCGCCTGCTACGGGCTTTTTGCGGCAAATTTATTCTATTACGCAGATGTGTAAGTGACATGAATGGTAAAGCCATAATTCTGGCCGGGTTGATGATGCCGGGGCTTGCTCTCGCCCAAGCCTTGAAGCCGGAGGACATCTACCAAAGAATTCTGCCTTCGGTGATGACGTTGCAGGTGGAGAATGCCCAGGGCGAGAAATATGTCGGCACCGCATTTTTCGCGCTCGGCGAAGGCATTGCCGTGACTTCCTGGCATGTCATCAGTGATGCCACGAAGGTTTCCGCGAAGCTTTCCGACAACCGCGTCCTCGATGTCAGCGGTCTGGTGGACAAGGATGAAAAGCATGATCTGGCGCTGATTCGCGTCACTCCCATTGGGGGGCCGCGCGTCCTGCTTTGCACGGCGAATCCCGCCGTTGGTTCGCGCGCCTATGCCATCGGCGCGCCGAAAGGGTTTGAATTCAGCATCACCGACGGTCTCATCAGCCAGATTCAAAACGTGGACGGATATAATCAGTTCCAGGTTTCCTGCCCCATTTCGGGAGGGAACAGCGGCGGGCCCGTGGTCAACGAGCGGGGCGAAGTGGTGGGAGTCACTTCGTGGACCAAGCGGGACGCGCAAAATCTCAGCTTCGCTGTTCCCGCCAGTTTGTTGGCCGGATTGAATCCCAGCCTGCCCGCAGTGCCGTGGAGTGTGGTCGCGAAATCATCGGGTGTCTCGTTTCCCAGTCATGAGGAAATTACTGACCCGGTCCGAACCGGCAGGGCGAACACGAGCGTTGGGGACTTGAAACAAGCCTTCAAAAATTCAGCCGGAAAGGAAGTCACCGTGGTCATTCTTCAGGGCGGCGAGGAGAAGAAGTTCAATCTCGTGGTCCCGAAAAACTTCGTCCGGTAATCCTGCGTTATTTCAGTTGAAGCTGTTCGTGGACGTTGGCCGCACCTACGACACCGGCCACGATGGCGACAATTTTTTCTCGTTGCTTCTCGTTCTTCACCTTTCCATTCAGGGTGACCTGGCCGCTGGAGGCCTTTATCTGAACGTGATTGAAGGTAAGGGCGTTGTCCACATTGTCCCGCATCATCGCCGTCAGGATTTCCTGCTGAAGCTCACGATCGCCTTTGATTGGCGCTGCGTTTGCGGCGGGAACCGCACCGGTCTGAACTTGGGCACGAACATTTTCACGGGTCGGATCCTGGGCGGTGCTCACGCCAGCGGCAGTGTCAAAATCCGCCTGCTGGCCGAAATTGCGATACACGGCGAGGCCCCAATTGGAGTCGGCCATGTTCGACCAGAAGAATCCGTCGCTGCGCGCGAGCGAAGCGATCTTTGCCTTGTCCACGTCAAGTACAAGTCCAGCCCGGTCGGTGGCATTCTGAAACGCGCCTGGGGGCACCGCATACAAATCCGATCCGGAGCCCGCGAAGGACACCACCGCATACACCACGCGCGCCGTCGGCAAATCAATCATCCAATTTACCACCTGGCCCAAGGGTTCGCCGGCCT
>JAQGPB010000499.1 GCA_028293265.1 Pedosphaera sp.
AACGGCGACGTCAACCGCAACGCATAAATACACCAAACACGACCGCTACATTCACCCTTCCGCGCCGAACTGGTCTTCCTTGTTTTTGAACAGGATGTTGAAGGTGGTAAGCGAGCCGTAGCAGCGCGTGATGTATTGCTGCATCTCGATTTTTTCGGCATCGGCAAGTTTTTCGTGGGCGTTTATTTTTTGTTCCAGCACCCGGAGCTGGTTGCGGACGCCCACAATTTTGTGGAAGAAGACATCCAACGGAACTTCCTTGGTTTGCAGGGCGGGGTCGGCGGGATGCAAGACCACCTTGCCCTTGTGCCAGCGTGCGCCCAATTCTGAAACGTTCGTGTCCGCCTGCTCAATGCCCAGACGGTCAATCACTGATTCGACTATTCCTTCCACGAAGCCTTTAAGGGGAATTTCGGCATCACCGATTTTCACGGTGGGTTCGGGGATAGAAATTTCCGCCAGCCGGGGATCAATGGTTCTGAGGATGTTGCCAAAGCGGATGTCCGCGGAACCCCCGGAGACTTTTTCAACGATGCCCTCTCCGTGATGCGGATGGGTGATTTTCATTCCTACGGTTAAAATGGGCGTATTCATAAGGCACTATAAATTTATCGGAGCAACTAGACAACCCCCAAGGGCGGAGCAAGAATTTCAGGACAGCGCGGTAAAGATGCATTGAAGGGAAGGTTGCAGAGTGAAAGGTTGCAACGTTACAATTGATGGTTGGTCATTTTTTTTGATTGCTCCTGCAAGGCGTCGGGATAGGTTGGATTCGGAAGACGATTTATGGCGCGGATGGGCACACATTGGAACCGGCTGGAGTTTGAGCGCGAGCTTTGGGAACAAGGCTTGACGCTCGTCGCGGGCGTTGACGAGGCGGGTTGCGGCCCGCTCGCGGGACCGGTGGTGGCCGGGGCGGTGGTCTTTCCGCACAGTTGGCTGGAGACGGGATTGCATTCCAAGCTGCGCGGCCTGAACGATTCCAAGCAGCTCACCGAGGAACAGCGGGAGAAATATTTCGACATCATCACGTCCCACCCAGAGATTGGGCGAGCGGTTTCGATTGTGGACGTGGAGATGATTGACCGGATCAACATTCGCCAGGCCGCCTGGCGGGGGATGAACCTGGCGTTGGACCAACTGGCGCCCAAGCCGCAGCATGTGCTGGTGGATGGCATGCGGATCAAATGGCTGCCCTACCCGCATACGGCGCTGGTGCAGGGCGATGGTCGGAGTTATTCGATAGCGGCCGCAAGCGTGCTGGCCAAGGTGACGCGCGACCGGTTGATGCGCGAGTATGACCGGCAATATCCCGGTTATGGATTCGCCGAGCACAAGGGGTACGCCACGCCGCAACATTACGCGGCCATCTCTGAGCGCGGCCCATGCCCGATTCATCGGCGAAGTTTTGCGCCATTTCGGCAAGTTGAGGTGGAGATGGAGTTATTTGATCGTTCAGCCGAGAAATGAACCTCTGGGAACGCATCCGGGCGTGGCGTGCAGGAAAGGTAAAACATTTTACCCATCGTTATGGTGAGTTGGGGGAGCGGGTGGCAAAGAAACATCTGCGCGGGCTGGGTTTGAAATTTTTGACGGCCAATTTTCGTTCCGACCGCGGGGAAATTGACCTGGTGTTTCGCGACGAGGACTGTTTGGTGTTTGTGGAGGTGAAGACGCGTTCCTCGGAGGATTGGGTGCGTCCGGCCGCGCACGTAAATGCGCGCAAACGGCGGCTGCTTTCGCAAACCGCGCTTGATTATTTGCAACTGCTGAAAAATCCCCCAGTCAAAATAAGGTTTGATATCGTCGAGGTGCTGCTGGCCGATGGCGAGGTGAAGGAAGTCCGGCATTTGCCCAATACATTTGCGATGTCGAAGCCGTATCGCTACGGGTGATTTTAATTTTTTATTTATCTCCGCCTTTTTTGGTTTTTTTTTTCGTACATTCTATTGGAACAAATTTCCAATGTATTCCTCTTATTCATAACGACGATGAAAACAGCCTGGCTGACCATGGCAAAATCGTCGGAATAAGCAACAGGCTTAACTGAGCAAAAACCACAGCAGAACAACACAGGAGAATTATGTACAAAAAACTTGCAGACAATGGCACCATCGGACGGCGGTCTTTCATGAAACGGCTGGGAATGGCGGGCGCGGCGGCGCTGCCCGCAGGCGCATTGTTGACCAGTCAAACATCCGCGCGCGCAGATGCTCACAACTCGAGATTGACCAAGGGAGACATCGCCATCCTGCGATTCCTGGCTGCGGCGGAAATCCTTGAGTCGGATCTCTGGCAGCAATATACGGAACTCGCGCTCGGCAACGAGTCTTACCAGCTGGCGTTGAACATCCTGGATGGCGACGAGGCCACCTACGTCGAATTGAACACGCGGGACGAATTCGCCCACGCGAACTTTCTCAATGGCTACCTGATGTCCAAGGGCCAGAAAGCCGTCAGTCTGGAATCGTTTCGCAAACTGCCAAGCAGCCAGGCAACCGGCTCGAACAAGACCGCCAAGCGGTTGACCAACTTGATGAATCTTACCGTGGATACGAGCTGGTATTTCCGTTATCGCAGCGCGTTGAATCCGGATTTTGGCGCCACGTTCCCACAGCTTGTGAATCTGGTGAACGTGCCTGGAATTCCCAACAGCGACCTGCCGCCGCCGGTGGATGCCAGCGGCAACATCCTGCCCAGCGGATTCGAGGTACAATTCATCGGGAATGTCGCCGGTTTTCATTTCGCGACCATCGAGCAGGGCGGTTCGAGTTTGTATCAATCCATGCTCCCGAAGGCGAGCAGCCTCGAAGTGCTGCAAATTGTTGGCGCCATCGGCGGCACGGAAATCCAGCATTTCCAAACCTGGCAGGACAAGGCTGGCAATGCGCTGCCGGTCGTGGACCCAATGGGCAACGTTCTCTTTCCGGAATTGCCCCACGCGCCCGCGCTGCCGAATCCTCCCGACGGAACGGACAACGCCGGGCCGAATGACACGAATCAAATCTTCGCCACACCGTGCGAGTTCATCAGCAAGAACCTCCCGCTCTGCTCGGTGATCCGGCCAATCAGCACCGCGCAGGCGGGCGCGAAGGCCACGATTGCGTTTTTCACCGCAATGGGATTGTTTCAAGGCCAAAGCCAGGGCTTCTTCAACTTCGTCAACGAATTGGCGGAGGAAGCCGACGAAGCGAGGCGCGAGGGGTAAATCGCAGATCATCACCGGCTACAGATGTTCCCCGGCCATCACGTCGGTTTCTTTCAAGTCGAGCGAAAAGGGTTCCAGGGGCATGGGCTGGTCGTGGCTTAGATACGTTTCGCAAAGCTGGAAGAAACCGGCTTCGGTGGTGACACGCCGGATGTCGTGAAGAAATCGGCCGCTCGGTTCGATCCCGAGGCCGATGTAGTTGAGATATTTTTTCATCTTCTGGATGTGCGCGTTTTCCTGGATGTGGGGCGGGCGCACGGTTTCGTAAAGCGCGCGAATGTAGGCGAGCACTTCGAAACCGGTCGGGATGAACAACGGTTCGCCGCGCTGATGCTGGCGGATTTGCTGAAAGAGCCAGGGATTGCGGATGACGCCGCGCCCGATCATGAGGCCGCGCGCATTGGTGAGTTCGAGAACCTCCTGCGCCTTGCCGGCGGAATAGACATTGCCGTTCGCGAGCACGGGGCAGGGGACAGCGGCGACGGCGCGGGCAATGTAATCGTAATGCACTTCGGTGCGATACATTTCCTTCACGGTGCGGCCATGCACGGTGAGCAGGTCAATTGAGTGCCGGGCGAAAATGGGCAGCAATTCGTCAAAGACCGCCGGTGAATCAAAACCGATGCGAGTTTTGACGGTAAACTTGACGGAGATGGCATCGCGCAGGGCACCGAGGATGGCATCTACTTTTTTCGGTTCGCGCAAGAGGCCGCCACCGGCGCATTTGCGATAGACGACCGGCGCGGGACAGCCGAGATTCAGGTCCACGGCGGCGATGGGATATTGCTGCAACTCCTTCGCCACCCGGACAAGCGAAGGAATGTCGTTGCCGATCATCTGCGCGATGACGGGCTTGCCCGTGGGGTTTTTGGTGATGGAATCGAGAATCCATTTTTCGAGATGCGAAACGGCATGGACGCGAAAATATTCCGTGTAATAAACATCCGCACCGCCATAAGCCGCCATGAGTTTCCAGAACGGCAGGTCGGTCACATCCTGCATTGGGGCGAGGGCAAGGATGGGAGCGGGATTGGCGAGAAGCTCGTGAAGTTGGGCAGAAGTACTCATTTCTGTTGTCGTCGAAATTTTTCAAAACCTTGCAGGAAGCTAATTTGGCTCATTGTTTCCACCGCCAAAGGTTCTTTCGTCCGTATATATGCAACCGCTTCATCTGCGGTCTTGCCAATGTGAATTAAATAGCAGGCAATCATTGTGCCTGTTCTGCCGATTCCACCCACACAAAATACAAGTACAGGCAAGTTTCTCAAACGACACGAATCAACAAACCGGACGAATTCTTGTGCCTGACCTATTGCTGGCGGATGTCCGTCATGGATGGGCAGGCACTTAAATTCAAACCCGGCAGATTGGAAAATCGGAAGGTCGTTCGGATGATTAAGCAGAGAAACCACGGCGCGGATTCCTGCATGATGGACCAAAGTCAGATCATCCTCACACTCGGTCAAATTCTCTCCTGAACGAGATCTTCGTTCAGAAGCGATGTAAGGCACGCCCATCCCGGCAAGAACTCCCTCAATCGTCCACCATAAATTTGTGTAGTTGGAATTCACTTGCTGCCTGTTTCTTCCTTCTCCATAAGCCGCTCCAAACTAAAACGGCAGAAGGAGATTTTATTGCCGCGCTCGAAGAGGCAGCCGATGGTTTTGTCTTCGAGCGGGACGAGGCAACTGTAGCCGAATTTTTCGGGATATATCACACGGGAGATGGGCCAGGTTTTGCCTTGGTCGTGGCTGAGTCGGATGGTGCCGTTGGTGCGGGCGGTGGTGGATGCGGGATTGGAAAAGAGCAGGACATCGTTGGCGGGACTGCCGGTTCCGGGGAAGCGGATGAGGCTGGCCTGGCAGGTGGGTTCGATCAATTGCGGATCGTCTTTCAGCGTCGTCCAGGTTTCGCCGCCATCGTGGCTGAGGGCCGTTTTGCGCATGTGCGGGCCGTGTTGGTTGCGGGCGTTTAACATCACGGAACCGTTGTTTAACTCGACCATCTGAACTTCGTTCGCGGAACCTTCGGATTCGCCGGGAGCGACTTCGCCATATTTCCAGGTTTCGCCGCGGTCGTCACTGTAAACGGCATAGACTTTTCCGGTGGCGATGGGTCCTTGGTTGAAAGGAATGAGGAGGCGTCCGGCATGCGGGCCGCGCGCAAGCTGGATGCCGATGCCGGGACCGCTGGCGATGCTGGTGACGACTTGCGGGCGCTTCACTGACGCGGTGATGTCCACAGGTTTCGCCCAGGTCAAGCCATCGTCATCGCTGCGGGTGATGAAGCTGCGGCAAATGAGATCGCCGTCGAGGCCGGGGATCACTTGATATTCGTAGGCACCTTTCGGGTAACGCTGGAACATCAGGAGGATGCGGCCGGCATTATTGTCCAAGACGACCGTGGGATTGTTGAGCGAATTCGCGCCGTCATCCCAGACGAGCTGAAGTTTTTCCCACGTTGTGCCGGAATCCAAGCTGCGTTTGAGCACGATTTTGTTTTCCGAACCGTCGGCCTTTTTGGCGCGGGCTTCGGCGAAGGCCAGCAGGGTGCCTTTGTGCGTCTTGATGATGGCGGGGATGCGGAAGAACGGGTAACCATCGGTGACGTTGGCGAATACGTCGGTGAGCGGCAGAGGTGACACCGGACTGGCAGCGAGAGCAGCAGGGTGAAAAAAATAAAAGCAGGCCAAAACCGGGACGCTGTAAGACAAAATGCGCCGGAAAAGGGGCCCGTTATGACGAGTGCTGGCTGGCAAGGAGGCTTGCATCTTGAAGGGTAATAACATTTGCAGCCCGCAATTGCACGGAGGAATCCAGACCGTCCGGAATTTTTATTAATTTTAAAATAAGTGATAGCAAGCGATATTACCCGATATTATGTGATACTACGGGCTTTTTGCCGGGTCGTGGTCCGGATGAAACCAGGAATCTTTCGAAATGGACTCGTCACCAAACAGTGTGCGATAAAGAGAGAATACGCGGGCTTTTTCGCGCTCGTCATCTTCTTTGGTGAACTCGTCAACGAAGGGTAAGGCTTTAAGGGCGGCCTTAGAGGCGTTGAATTGGAATTTTTCACGGGACAAGGCGGCGCGATCGCGTTGGATGTCTTTTGACTCGCGGCGAATGTCCTTGGTTTCACGCAGAATTTCACGAGTTTCGGCCTGCATGAGGAGACGGCCATAAACGGCAACCTCGCGGATTTTGTCGTCCTCCACGGCTTTTTGGAGCAGGCGGGTGGCGAGGATTTGGAAGACCGAAGGGCGCAATCGTTCCAGATCGCCGCCGGCAGCAGCCAGTTCTTGAGAAAAACCGAAGGTTTGGGCGGTTTGACGAATGGCGCGCTCTTGCGCGAGGCGCTGATAAATGCGCTGAAGAGATGCCCAGGAGCAAGAAATGCCCAATTCCTCACTGCAGCGGCTGAGGATTTCCTTGTAGCCGAGGTTTTGGCCGAAGAGCCAGGTTTCAATTTGTTCCTTTTGCTCCGTAGTGAATTCGTTCCAGGTGGCGTCGGATCTTAGTTTGTTCATGGTGCCGGGTGGATTGGGGGTTGCATATTGCGCGCTGCGTGCTGCGTGTTGCGTGGAAAGCAGGGATGCTTGGGCGGATCGGGGGTGGATTGGTGAAAGTATCCATGGTCCGGATCTGTGTACCGGTTGCTCCTTGGTTGGCTGCTGGTCTTCATTTAAATCCTGACCGTGGGTTGATGTTCAACCCTTGCGCAGGATCTTAGCCGGGGAAGTTGGACACAGGCTGTCCAAGGTAGAATTAAATTATTTGGCGGAACTAACGGAACTGAAGGTGTTGAAGCAATTTTTCCCATGTTGCATCACTCAACGGTGCCTGACGATAAACTGGTTCCCACATCGGCTCGGCGCTGGTGGAGTTGCGAACGCGTTGGAGCCATTTTTTGTCGAGCGGCTCGGTGATCAAATCCGGCGTGTTGGCGGCGATGGTGGTTTCTTCCTTTTCCCCGGTGGCGTGGCCGACGCCGACGTGGAAACCGGCGAGCAGCAATGAAACGCGGAGCATGGTGCTGCGTGAATAGGTGGGCAACGCGCATGGCCGTGCGGGATCAAGCAGGCGGAAAAGATCGGCGAAGAGCGGCTGCGTCCACATGGCGGGGTTTTTCGCGGGAGAGAAGGCGTCGAACAGAATCGAGTGCGGGTGTGAATTGCGGATTGCGGATTGCGGATTGCGGATTAGGGAGGGGAAGTCGCCCAAGTGGAATTCCCAGGTGATTTGGCGGGTGGCGTCGGTGAAGGTGGTGTGGTGGTTGCGCAACAGGTTTTCGATGGCGGATTCATAGCCGGTGAAGTAGCCGAGGATGGCGGCGTTTTCGAGGGCGAATTGCAACGGCTCCAAAGTGTGGTCGAAGCTGAGAATGCGGAGCGGGCAGGGGGCAGGGGAACATCGAACATCGAACATCGAACATCGAACATCGAGCGAGGGAGAAGAAAAGGCGTCGCGGGCGGCGCGGAGGACGGTGAGGACGTTCGCGGCTGCGCCGAGGCCGACGTCCCAGATGACGAATTCGCCAGTGTGCGCGGCCAACCGTTCGGGCAGGCGCAATTGCTTTACATAAAGCGCCTCGGCTTCCGCCACTGGCCCGATGACGGGATGGAACGTCTCGCGCTCAGCAAACGAATGGACGCTATGAACGCCGCTGGCGAGCTTGACGATTTTATATCCGGTCGTTGATGTCACACTCCATTCTGAACCATCTGGCGAGGTGGAAACCAAGTTAAATCAACGCCGGGCCTTCATATAAGTTTTTACCAGCAAAGCCGGAAAGCAGAAACGGGCAGAACGCTGAAAACGAAAGAACGCATTTTTTATTGTGGAAATTTTGTTCGGTTTTGGCGATGTGCGGGGCTTT
>JAQGPB010000505.1 GCA_028293265.1 Pedosphaera sp.
TAGCAAGCGATGGAAACTAGCACCGATTCGGGAAATCGCAACCAGGCGAAGCCTGGACCCATTGTGGGGGGGGGTAGAACATGAGCGACGTTCCCCTGCCCGCCAGACAACTGATCGCGGACGCCGCGCATTGCCGCGCGTACTCGGCGGCGCTGTGCCGCGGCCTGGTCAGTTACCGGCTGATGCCCAACGAAGTTTTATTGCTGCTCATCCTGGAGGGCGAAACTTTTGCCCGGAACCTCATTGAAGGCAAGGTGGATCTGGACGCTTGGGCGCGGCGGCTTCGCCTGACCACGGCCAAGCTGGAAAAACGCTATTGGCAGCCGGTGGTGGAGCTGTTGATCGTTGACTCCAACGAGGGACAAGGGACTTTTCAATTGCGGCCTTTCATGCAAGACTGGTCGCGGGTCCGCGGTTTGCGGAATCCCAACAATTTGTGTGCCGAGCCGGAGTTGCCTCTGGTTGCTGAACGCCCTCTGGACGATGCTCTGTCGTCCCTGAGCCGGGAGAAAGCGCTGTCTGAAAGCGGGGCTGCTCCATCTGGCGGACCAGCGGAGAATTCCTCTCCGGCCGGCGCACATTCCACTTCCGTTCCCGATTGGGCGGGGTTTCGCAACGATCTCACCAGGCTGACGCCTGATGAATTGGCAAAAAAATACCCGCCGGTGAAAGCGGGGGAAATTCTTGCGCTGCCGGGCCAGTCTGCCGTTTCCGCCAAAACAGCGCAAACGAAAAGTGTTGCGGTGAGCAACTTTGTATCGACGGAACTGTCGCAGGCGGCCTGGCTGTGGCTGCAGTCGATTGACGGGAAAGGCCGGTTTGCGGACGCGCTGGTGACCCGGCAATGGCAGGCGCTGTGCGCCAATGAGCCCGCGTACGTGCTGCAGGACCTGCGGCGGCGCTGGGAAAAGGTGCAGCGGGAAGTGCGCGCGGGTGAGCGAAGGGGCGAGCATGTGCCGGCTGATCCGATTTCTTACCTATCCAGGAAGGCGTTGGACGCCCGCAAGCTGGAGCCGCTGCCGAACTGGCGGACGCGGCCGGTTCTGGCCGGCGACGGATTAATCCGTCGCCCGGGCTGATGGATGGTTTTGCCACGACGGATTAATCCGTCGTGGAGCTGTAAATGGGTGTTGTTGCTGTTTCTGCCTGAAGTTGCTGTTTTTTGACTCACGACGGATTTGTCCGTCGTGTGGCGACGGATTAATCCGTCGTACGCGCCTCGCGCGCGCGGCGAAGAGCTTTAGCTCTGAGCGTAGTTTATAGCTGCGCAGTACAGCCAGCTTAAGAGCTGGGCTGAGCTGTACATGGCCGCAACGAAGTACAGCGGTGGCGTGGAAGCGTAGCTGGCCAGCCAGCTCAGCTTTTTTGGAATTGGAAAAAGGCCAGCTAGTAAGAGATCGCGGGCGAAACGGCCAAAGCTAAAGGCAAAAACCGGTTATGATCATTCTGACCACTCAAATTGAAACTTCGCCGGTGCATGGCGGGATTTCCATTTTAACGACGCTTAAATCGAGCCAGGCCTCGGAAGCGGAAAATTATGTTCACGCGGTGCTGAATGCAGCGATGTCTGCGGCCGGAGAGCATTTGATGGAGGAGACCAAGTCCGGCAACGGCGTGGTCGGAGGCACATTCCTGAAGGACGCAATCAAGGCGCGGTTGCAGGCGGGCGGCTTGAAATGGGAGGGCTCGGAGGCGCAAAAAACATTCCGGAGGCATAAGGGAGAAAAGCCATGAGTCCTGGCTGGGAACTGATCAATGCCGAGAAAATGCATGCGGAAAGTCCGGGCACTTTCAAGATTGCGCCGCGCGCGGAGCGGGAGAGCCTTTTCGGCCGTCTGGTGAAAATTGGGGTGAGGAATCCGGATTACAAGGATGCTCGCGGCATCAACGGGGAGCGGTTTTGGGTCAAGGTTGTGCAGGTGTTGTCGGGCGAACAGGTTCGCTATCGGGCAATGGTGGAGAATGATTTGGTGCTCGGTGATGCGCATGGTTTGAAACATGGCGATTTCATCCTGTTCGGCCCGGAGCACGTTTTGCAGACGGAGCCGTCAGCGCCCGGCGCGCGTCCGCCGGCTGCCAATCTGGCGACCAGGCAATTTCGCGCGCGATTGGGTGCGCGCTGGAATTGATATGGACCCCGATTTGAAAGAGCAACTGGACCGCATCGAGCGGAAGGCAGGAAACAAAGAGCCGGATGGCTGCCTGTTTGGAATTCTGTTTGGCATGGTGGTGATTTTGTTTCTGAGGGGCTGCTGATGACGGAATTCTTCATCCCACGCTTCTATATTCCGCCGCTTTACGTGCCGCTTTATTGGCGGAATGAAACGAGCGGGGTTTTGCCCGCGGCGGTCGAAGCCTACCTCAATGCCTGCCTCTATCTGTCACCGATTACAGACGAGCAATTGAAACTGGTGGCGGATTATTGCGATTATTATATCAACGCTCCGTGCTGGGCGGAGAATGTGCAGCCGGATGGCGAGATGCGGGATGAGCTGAACCGGCTGATTGCCGGCGCAAAAACTTTGGAGAGCGTGGAGCACATCCAGCGTTGGATCAGGCAATGCCTGGATCTGGGCTTAGATCCGTGGTGAGGCGTCGCCTCCTACAAGGGCCGGGGAAAACGGATTACAAGCTGGCTGGGTGATTTGCCGGTAACCTTGGACATTGCATGTCCAACGTCCCTTTTATCCATGCCCCGACTGTCGCCCGGCGGGGTGTCACCTATCAGGGTAACTTTACGGGCGCGCGGGAAAGGTGTTTAGTGCGGCCATCAATGAATGACGCTCAAGGTCATAAAACACTTTCGCCGCAACAGGAACGCATCCTGGCGTCCTGCAAAAACGGCTTCGTTTACAAGGAGATCGCGCAGGAGCTGGGGGTCAGCGTGAACACGGTCAAGGCGCATATGAAGCGGCTGTTCGCGAAGATGGGCGTGAATAATCGGCAGCAGGCGATTCAGGCGCATTTTGGCGGGCGCGTCGAACCGCAGGACCAGCGGCCCATTTCCATCCCGATCATCCACCTCAAGGCGCAGCGGATCGCGGCTTGAGCATTGCATGAAGGCCGATCCAATCAGCAAGGTGGCAATTCGTTCGCGCGAAGAAGCGGAGGCGGCATTGGGCCGGCTGGCGAAGGCGACGGCGGAACAAAAGGTTTTTAAGAATGTCCTGGAGCAGGCGTTCCAGGCGGCGCGCGAGCAATTCCAGCCGAGCATTGAAGCGGCCCAGGCAACGATTGATGCCGAGAAGATGGCTTTAGAAATGTGGGCATCGGAGAACGCCGGCGAGTTTGGGGATAAGAAGTCGTTGGACATGCTGCATGGGACGATTGGCTTTCGGTTGGGTCAGCGCCAGGTCAAGCTGCGGTCGGGCATGACTTGGGAGAAGGTGAAGGAGAGATTGGGAGCGTTCCGCAAGGGGATATATCTGCGGATGAAACCAGAGGTGGATAAGGAGGCAATCCTGAGAGATGAAGCTGCCGGAGAATTGGCTACATCTGATCAGTCAACGATGGGCGTGCGAGTCGCGCAAGAGGAAGATTTCTTTGCCAATCCCAAGACCATTTGATCTGCGTGCAAACCTCTCTCATCTCCTACCTGCTCCCCACCCCCCCCGACAAGGAATCTCTTTGGCTGAGGCGACTTTTCGGTGGTGTTGGCACTTGCGAGGTGTTTTTACGAAAAGGAGAAAAATAAAAAAACACGCATGGGAGGTCACTTGAATCGCAAGAAATTGCCGAAATCGAAAAAACAGGCGGTTTTCCAGGCGAATTGATTTCCCGACCATGAAGGGCGGGTAAAAACGAAGGACCAAAGCAATGCAAAAATTCAAGAATGGCCGTGAGGCCAGGCAGTTTGATCAGGTTGTTGGTGTCACATACGATTTAGCCAAGGACGACACCACAAGGGTGATTGCCGGGAGCATTCAACTCGACACGGATCCGGAAAAGGATCTTGGCTATGTTCATGTCCAGGTGCCGGGGGATGTTCAAATGCTCAAGGTCAAGGTGAGCGATTGCTTTCATGCCGAGGATGCACTGGCGGCGTTGACGCCGAAAGCGGCGGCGACCGAGGCCGCAGCACCGGTGGGGCAGAGTTGATAAGTCGGCCGGGCGGTGGATGGCCACCGCCCGGCCGCGTTTCATTGTGGGCAAGCAACTCAAAACAAAACCTTCGCCCCAGGAGAAAAGCGCCGCCCCCAAATTAATTCCCGCGCGTGAACTCACGGCGTGGACCGGATTGTCTGACAAGGTCCTGCGGTCGCTGGCCGGCAAAGGTTTTTTCCCGGCGGCGGTCAAGGGCGGATATCAGTTCATCCCGACGCTGGTCGGGCTGTTTCGCTTTTACCGGGAGCAGCAACGGACCGGCGCCGACGAAGTCTATTACGACTCCATGGGCAATTGCGCGGCCCAGCTCGGGATACCGCTGGACATCTTGAAGGCTGCCAGCCGGCAGGGCTGTCCGGCGTTCAAGGCGAGCCGGGTCTATCTGCTTCCCCTGGTAAAATGGTTTTTTACGCAGCCGGAGGCCGGCCAGGGCAAAACCAACTGGGCCGACGCCAAGATGGAGTATTCGGCGAAACGCGAAAAAATAAAACTGACCAAGGATGAGGCGAAGGCCGCGGACTGGGACGACGTCGCGTTCGGGCTCAACAAGGGAACCTCGCTTCTGTTCTCGCGGCTCGACCGGCTTTTCTCCCAGACGCTGCCGCCGGACCTGAAGGGGCTTTCGGAACTGGCGATGAAAAAGCGCCTGGTCGCCTGCCTGGGACCGCTGGCCAAGGAGTTTCGTGCCGAGCTGGCGAAGCTGGGCAACCTGGACCAGGCGGAGCCTGGGCCCATTAAGGAAGTGCAAAAACCGGAATGAACGCCAACCTCCAACGCCTGGCGCAAATCTGGCAGGCCGCCATTCCGGCCGAGAAAATTGCCTCGGTGGTGGAATGGGGGCGGCTGTTTGTAAAGCTCGTCGGGTCGGCGCTGTCGGAGAATTACAACCCGGACATCACGCCCTGGACGAAGGAACCGCTGGAGCGCACGGATGACGGCACCAAGGAGGATGTGGTTGTGCTGCCGATCCAGAGCGGCAAGTCGGCGATTGGCGAGGTCGGCATCTGCCGGCAGATCGCGTGCGCGAACGGCGGGGACATCGGTTACTACTGGCAGAACGACACCGCAGCCGATGCGCGCTGGCTGAAGCGCGTCGAAAAAATCTTGCTGGCCTGCGAAGAAGTCATGCGCCGGACCGTGGCGGCCAAGTTCAAATGGAAGACTGGCCTGGTTTCTTTTCCGCACTGCAACTTCATCATGCAAGGGGTGAAGACGGACCGCAACGTGGCGAGCGATTCGATCCGGTTTGCGATCGCGGAAGAAGTCCACGACGAGCAAGGCGGCTGGGAACCAGGCAAGCTCGAGCAGGTGCGCGGCCGGCTCACGGCGTACTGGAATTCTTTTTTGGGGATCATCAGCAACGCTGGCTACGACGGCGATCAGCTCCACAAGGCGATGCTCGCCGGGACGATGCAGCGGTGGGAAGTCAAATGTCCCGGGTGCCGGCTCTATCATCCGATGCGCACGGAATGGGATCCCAAGCACCCCGAGTTGGGTGGCCTGCGTTACGATGCCGACGGCTGCCGGCTGGAAAACAAGGAATACGATTATTTCAAGCTGGCTTCGACCGTTCGTTTTCAAATGCCCTGCGGCGCCATCGTGCGGGAAAATGAACGTCAGCGCCGGGCTCTCTCCTTGAGCGGCCGCTATTCCGAGCCGCGCAAGGGCGCCGATCTGCGCAAACGGTCCTACACGATGGAAGCGGTGGCGATTGATTACATTCCCTGGCTGTCGCTGATCCAGCAAAAGCATGCGGCCAAAAAAGCCCTGGATTATAGCGACCCGGAGCCCTACAGCGTTTACATGCGGGAGCGCGAATGCCGCTTTTGGAAACGCGGACTGCAGCCGATCACCCAGAACATTGTCCTGAGCAGCGGAATAAAAAAGGACAGCGCGGGCCTGCCGAACCGCGAGTTTCGCTTTGGCGCGGGGGATTATCAGCAGGGCGAATTCAAGGCCGGCGAACTGCCGCATTGGTGGCATTTGATCGTGGACGTGGAAACCCTGCCGGACGGCCGCGTGCATCTGCTCATTGTGAGCGAGGGAATGATCACGACGGATGATGACCTGGTGGACACGTTTGCGCGGCATGGAGTTTTGCCGACCAGCATCTGCCTGGACTCGAGCTGGAACGCGCCGCACGTCTATCAGCTATGCCTGAAGCACGGCTACACGGCCGTGAAGGGCGATAATTCCGGGCTCTATGCCGGGCACCCGGACGGGAGCCGCAAGGTTTATTCACCGCCCAAGCCGCTTCACGCGATGATCAACCAGCCGCCGGTGCATGATTACGTCTATAACTATGGCGAGCTGCTGCCCCACCCCCTGGAGCCGATGTTCATCCGTTACTCGCAGTTCGGCCTGCTGAACCGCGTGGCGTGGCTGCGGTCCAGCAAGCTGGTCTGGCTGGAAGTGCCCGGGGATGTCAGCGAGGATTTTATTTCGCACCTGGATTCGTGGCAGATCCGGAAACTGCCAAACAAAAAGACGCTGGTGATGGAGGAGCAATGGGGTCAGTGCCGCGACCGGGATGATCTGCTGATGTGCCTATGTTACATCACGCTGCTGATGGAGGACGCCGGCAAGATTGGCGCGCACGCGGGGCCCGGACCCAACCAGGCGGAGCCTGGACCTAATAATGAGGAGGAAAAATGAACCTGGCTGATATTCATCACACGTTAGACATTGGCGGCCCGAAATATTTCGCCGCGGTGCGGCAGTTAGTGGAAGAGGCCAGCAAAGGCCAGTTGCATTACGAGCGCGTGCAAGACGCTGCGGGTTTTTCCCGGTCCAGGATTTTGATGCGGCAGTCGGTCAACCTTGACGCCAAAATCTGGTTCCTGAAATGCCGGCTGGGGATGTATGCCGCGGCTGCCGGCGAACTGGCCTGGTTGAACCGCCGGATCGTTTTCTGACATGAGCGGCCTGCGTTACATAGACCGGAAAGAACTGGCGCGACTGCTCGAGCTGAGCGTGCGGTCGGTGAAAAACAACGAAGTGCGCTGGGGAATTGACCAATACCGGGCGGACGCGAATAGCCGGGTCAAGCGGTTTCAGCGCGGGCCGACGCTGGTGCAGCTTAGAAAAATCAAGGTGTTGTTAAGTGTATAGCCAATAGCCGATAACCAATAACCAAATAGGAATGCCAAATGAATGCCGTTGAATTTAACGAATTGATCTCCCGGGCGGTGAGCCGCGCGCTGAAGGAAGGCGTTGGGGAAGGCAAGATGGACATGCTGCAGATGGCCGGGTCGCTCGACTTCCAAAAGCATGCGGTCCTGGGAGTGATTTTGGAACAGACCAAGCGGGCGCAGGCCTCAGGGATCGTGATCCCGGCGCCGGGCACCAGGCTGAATGGGTTGGGTCCGGTTTAACCGCCGATTATTCCAAGCCGAGCTTCTTGACCAGGTCTTCAATCTCGGCGTTGGTGCGGGGCTTTTTGCCGCTCATTTCGCCACCCCTCAAGGACATGCGCAAGGCAGCGCCGCCTTTTCGCCGGAGATATTGCCGGGCGCGTTCCTCGCCGGCCGGCCCGTCAAAGCCGTCCTGCATGGCGACGAGCGGGGAAACTTGGGCTTTCTCCTCCGGTGTGCGTGGCGGTTGCGCCAGCGGGTCGCCAAACGCGGATAAAACTTCGATGATTTCCAGTTCACTGTAAATACTCCGGCTAATTCCACGACTGTAATCCAGCCTGGCGCTGGGTAGAATGCTGAAGGACGACCCCATTATTTCGTTACCCCATTGACGCACGGCTTCCCTCAGTGTTCGGCCATGCGCCTCAAATTCAGATATGCAAATCGTGATCTCAATTTCTCCAGGCATAGTCAGGCTTCGTTGTGAGTCAGCGCGGCCTTCCAGTTGTGCTCCAATTGTTCGGCGTAGGTCTCCGCGGCTTTGGCAAACCAGACACCACCTATCTTCACGGCTTCCCATTGCGGCGGCCCATGAGGGGTCAGACCGCAAATTTCAGCGAGCGGGCTCCCATGGAGAACAGCTTCGGTATCGCCGGTGATTGAATCCTCCCTGGTTCCGAGTCTTCTTATCCTGGTTTCGAGAGTGATAGGTTCGTTCGGCATGCGGTGAATTTATACAGACTCCGTCTAAATTGGCAATCAGGAGGGCAAAAAAGCGACCAATTGGTCGCTTTTCCCCCATTGGCCGCCACGCTAGTGGCCCGAAGTGGCCCAACTGGTCACAAGTGGCCCAACTGGCCGGTGCCGACGGGCAGGCAGGCCAATAGGGTGAGGCGTGCTGAACGGTCAATTCAAGCGGCTGATGCTGCGGCAGGTTTTTGACAGCGTGCAAAACGCCGGGGCGGACCAGCCTGATTTCTACGATGCGCTGAAGGCCGCGGCGTTTGGCCAGTTGTGCATCACCAAAAGCGGCCGGCTGCTCGAAATCTCCTCCGGCAACGGCCACATGTCCAAGTTTGCCCTGCCGGAAACGCAGACCGGTTTGACGCCGGTGGCTGTCACCGAGCTCTTCGAAGAATTTCTCACTCGGTATGACGACGCGGTCGCCGAACTGGGCGGCCAGCCGACGGACGAGCAGATCTTCCAGCAGATGATGCTCTATCTGCGTTCGATCACCGGTTTCACCCCCAACTGGATGTACTTGGCCAAATGATCGCCACCCGCCCAGAATATCCAGGCATTGTCGCTCCCAACGGGCGGCCGGCCGTGGACCTGGCGGTGGAGAACAACTGGTATGAGGGTTCGCGCTGGTCGCCGCATCGCTCCTGGGTCTGGTTCCCGCTGCAGGACGCCAAGAAGGATCTCGACCGTTTCACCCGTTACGAGCTCTGCAAGCACGCGCGGTATCTCTATAAAAATTCCCCGTTCATCCGCGGACTAATCGAACGCCTGGTCAATTTGGTGATGGGGAGCGGCATCCATCCGGTCCCGGTTTCCAGCGATCCGGACTACAACAAGCGCGCCAAGGCTTCCTGGAAGCGCATCTGCAAACAGCCGTGCGTGGATTCGCGCCAGAGCATGTCGCAGTACCAGCGCATCAAGACGCGCGGCCGCTTCGTGGACGGCGAGAGCTACACGCTCAAAACTTTTTCGACGGAGACGGGCAAGGATAAAATCCAAGGCTTGGAGTCCGACCGCGTCACCAGCCGGGACGCCTCGGCGCAGGCGGCGGAAAAGAACGTGGACGGCGTGCTGCTCAATGCCCAGGGCATGCCGTCGGCCTATCAGGTGCGCGGCGTGAACCGGCCTTATCTGGCGGAATTCGTCGTGCATCACTTCACGCCGATCCGGGACGAGCAAAAGCGGGGCGAACCGCTGCTGGCCTCGGGCATCAACACCGCGCGCGACGTGGATGACATTTTGGCGCTGGAGAAACAGGCGGTCAAAGAGGCGTCCGGGCACATGGACATCATCAAAACCAACACTGGTGATTTAAACCCCGAGACGATCCGCACGCTCCGTTACAACCAGAATTACCCGACGGTCACCTCGCTGCCCAATGATCAGAAGGTGCGCAACGACTATTACAAAATTGCCTTTGGCGCCCAACCGGTGGTGTTGCGGACCGGCGATGAATATACGCCCTACAAGCCCGACCGGCCGGGATCCGCCTGGCAGGGTTTCATGGCGTTCCTGGCCAACACCATCGTGCTTTCGACCGGCCTGCCCCCTTCCCTGCTGCTGCCGGTGACCAGCGGCGGGACCGACGTGCGCCGCGACTTGGAACTGGCGCAGCGGATCATCGAAGCCTGGCAGCAGGACATCGCCGCGGAGTTCCAGGAGATCTGGGAATATTTCATGGAGGGCGAGATCGAAGACGGGCCTTTGCACGGCGCGCCGGCCGATTGGAACGAAGTGCGCTGGCATTTCCCCAAGTCCATCACGGTGGACCGTGGCCGCGACAGCAAGAACGACCGCGAGGACGTGCAGGCCGGCCTGATGAGCCGCGACGAATACCACGGCCGTTACGGGGACGATGGCGACACGTACGAGCAGACGGTGATTGCCGAAGCCAAGCTGCGCAAGGAGCGGATTGAAAAGGCCGGCTTCGAAACCATCCAGGACTTTGTCCAGGTGCTTTCGCTCGATGCGCAGTTGTTCACCTTCAAGGTGACCGAGGCGGTGACACCTGGTGATGAACAGTTGAAAGACCCCGACGAAACACCCGCGCCGACACCCCAGGAACAGCATGCCTAAAAAGCTCCCCAAGAATTTCACCGTGACGCCATCCGCCAATGCCGGCGAGCCGGCCGAACTCGCCATCCGCGGCGTGATTGGCGACTCCTGGGACATGGACGAGTACACGATGAGCAACACCGAAGAGGAGGTAATCAATGCGCTCGCCGACATCCCCAAGGGAACCAAAATCAATCTCCGGATCAATTCGCCCGGCGGCAATGTGGCCTATGCCCTCGGAATCTATAACGCCCTCAAGCGCCGGGCCGGAGACGTCACCACCTACAACGAGGGCATTGCCTGCTCCTCAGCTTCCGTGCTCATGTGCGCCGGAGCGCGTGCCGTCATGCCGAAGTCTTCCGTGTTCATGATCCATTGCGCCAGCAACGGCGCGTACGGCAACGCGGTGGAGCTGGCCAAGAACATCGAGCTGCTCAACACCTTCGATAAAACCATTGCCGCCGTGCTGGCGGAGAAAAGCAAAAAAACTCCGGAAGCCATCATGGACCTGATGAAGGCCGAGTCGTGGATGACCGGCGACGAAGCCAGGCAGAACGGCTTTGCCGACGAGAGCAACGACGACGAACCGCTGATGAATTCAGCCACCGCCGATTCGCTCGCCCGGTTCAAACACACGCCCCAAAATTTACGGTCGCGTCTCGTGACGGCGGCCGCTGTCCCCAATCCCCAAACAACCCCTGAAATAAGTATGAAGAAAATCATAGCCGCATTGGTGGCAGCCGGAATCACCGCCCTGGCCGCCGATGCCTCCGAAGATGCCATTGCCAACGCCGTCACCGGCCTGGCCGATGAACGCAACCGTTTTAAAACTGCCAACGACGCCCAGGTGACCGCGCAAAAGACGCGCGTCACCAACCGCGTGCAGGCCGCCATTGATGCCAAGAAGGTGAAGGCCGAGCGCAAAGATGCGCTGATCGCCATCGGCGTGGCCAACGAAGCCGGGCTCGACTTCCTGGACGACATCACGGTCGCCGCGCCAGCGAATGCCGCGCAACCCCGCCAGCGCGGCGCCAATCCGGCCCCGGCCGCGGACGCGGGTGAAGCCGGCGAAGTCGAAAGTGAAATCGCCACTTTGCGCGAAAGCAACCGGACTGAAAAGGATCCAACCTTGCTCGCCAACAATTCCCGGCGCCTGCGCGAGTTGCGCGGGCACAAGGAGCTGTTCACCCCGGCGAAGAACTGAGCCGGTGCAATTCAAAATTAAAAATTAAAAATTAAAAAAACGGAAACCAAATGAAATTGTTCAAAGCTGTTCTCATTCTTCTGGCGCTCATGCTGAGCGTCGTCATTGGACTCACCTCCCACGACATCATCCTGCCGGCATTGCTGCTGGTACTGGTCGGCGGGTGCATGACATTGCCCAAGCCACGCTGTTGCGTCGGCCCGACGCTGAGCGTTCCGGAAATTCTCATGGACGTGATGGATGCGTTCAAACTGGAAACGCCGTCGCTTTCCCTATTCTCCACCGATTTCTCCAGCAAGACGGCCGTGTTGGGCGACAAAATCACCGCGCACATTGATCATGTGCCGGTCGGGGCCAATTACGACCCGACGCCCGGTCGCGGTTTTTATAACGGCGCACAGGACGTCACCACGATCATCGAGGACGTGCCCGTGCTGCTCAACCAGTTCAAGCATGTGCCGATCAAGGTCGGCTGGCTCACGCAATTGTCGTCCAAGCTCCCGTTGTACAAACGGGCGGTCGCCAACATCGGTTATGCGCTCGGCAAGATCGTCACGGACGCCGCGCTCGCCCAGGTGGTCGGCAATTTCAGCAACGGCTCGGTCATCAGCATCCCGAACACCAACCTGGACACGGTGGAATTCATTCGCAGCGCGCTCAACACCCAGAAGGCCGCGAGCAAGGGCCGTTTCGGCGTGGTTTCGACACCGTTTGCCACCGCGCTGCAGAACGACGACCGCGTGAAGAGCAACCTGTTCTACGGCGCGCTCAACGGCGACCAGGGATATCGCATTTTCAAAAGCATGGGCGGCTTCGGCACCATTTTGGAATATCCGGACTTCTCCCTCACCGGCGCCAACAACTCCGGCATCTTCGGCGATCCCCGTGCCATCGTCATTGCTTCCCGCCGGCCCGACTTCTCGAACGTGGCCAGCGAACTGGGCATTCCCCAAGTAATGGAGTTTTACCCGATGGAAGACACCGAGACCGGGTTGTTCATCACCGGCGTGGCCTGGCAGGAAGTCGGCACCGGCGACGTGTATGTCTCCGCCGCGGTGCTGTTCGGCATCGGTGCGGGCAACCAGGGCGGCGCGGCCGGGACCATCACGGACAATGCCGGCTATCTGCTGCGCAGCGCTTAAACAAAAGTCGGGGAGTTGAGGGCCTGAAAACCCTCAACCCTCAACCCAAAACCCTCAACCATTTATGTCTTTGATCATCATCGTCGGAGTGCGGCGGTCGCCCGACAAGGCGCCCCAGGTGGAGAACCTTTACACCGGCTGTGACGCCGATGAGGGATTCAAGTTGTCCGAGGCGGCCGCTGACTCCGGAGAGTTTTCCGAGATCACGCGGTTCACCAACCCGTCCGGCAGCAAACTGCGCGTCCAACCGCACCACGATGAATTCGTGGCACAACAGGACGCGACCTCCAGTGCCGCCAAAAAGGCCGCGGCGGATCTGGCACAAAAGCAGAAGGACGCAGCGGCCAATGTCCAGAGGCAAAAGGAAGCCGCGGCCAAGCTCAGGAAAGAGAACCAGGCCAAGGCCGACGCGCTGTTGAAGGAAAGGAACACCGCCAATCAAAACGCGGCGGATGAATTCGTGGCTGGCAAAAAAGCCGCCAAGCCGGCGAAGGCCGCCAAGCCGGCTGCGTCCGAAGCCGACCCCACAACCACGGGCGAAACCGAAAAATGATCATTACCGCAATCAACCAAACACAAAATCGAATGAAAAAATTAATCCTCTCCCTCGGGCTGTGCGCGCTCGCCATGCTGGCGCAGGCGCAGCAATCCCAAACCGCGCCGGTCAACAGCACGTATTTCATCAACCAATACTCGCTGACCAATGGCGTGCTGCAGGGCACCACCGTGACCCTGGGCGGCAGCACCAACCTGACCACCAACATCGTGACGAGCGTGCTCTACACGAACAACACGGGCAGCGGCAATCCCGGCTTTGTGACCAACACCGCCACCACGATCTATACCAACGTGGTTTATCCGTACATTGACTGCACCCTGCAATCCAAGGTGGGCGTCGAGTTTTCCTTCAACTGCAGCGCGGCCGACACGTCGGCCAAAACGGTGAAATTCGCGTACAGCCTGGACAAGGTTTTCACCAATAACGACAACACCGCGGCGGACCTCATCAGTTGGGTCGTCGCCGGCCAGGGCACGACGCGGGTGGTCGCCATCACCAACTTCGCCAATCTGGGCGTCGGCTATCTGATCCCGATCAGCATCCAGGACGCCTCAGCGACCGGCGGTGAGTACACCACAAATTTCACGTTCCGTTATCCGACCAAGAAAAACGCGCCCTAAATGAACGACGGACAAACAGCCAGGTTGGAAGGTTTCCGGGCCCAGCTCGCGGTGGACGGCGTCACGCTGACCATCCTGAGCGCGGCCGGCGGGACCATCTTCGGCCTGCTGTCGGTCAATCCGCCGGTCGAGGTGCCGTCGGAACTGACCGAGGACCGGCGCGAAAAGGCCATTCTCGAAGTCTTGCGGCCGGCGCCGGCAGTGGTCCGGGCCGACCAGTTGAAGGATGACGACGGCAACAAATGGCAGATCTGGACCCGCGAGGACAACGCGGCCGACTTCGCCGTGAAATTCTGGCTGGTGAAGCTGGTGGCGGGAAAGGACCAATGATCACCTGCACCATTGATACCAACCGGCTCTATCTGATGATGGACGCCATTCGCGACGCGCTGATCAGCAAGGGCGGCGATGCGAGCAATTTGGTGCAAAAGCAGACACGGCTGCTGGCCCGCACGATTGTCAATTTCATCCCGCCGATCCGCGCCCAGGGCCAGAAAGGCTCGGCGCAGCTCAACGGCGAGGATTCCGCGAAAAAGGACCTGTGCTCGCTTTTCTCGGAAGCGAAGCCGCAAACCATGGATGAAATCGGTTCGCTCCATGGCGTCAAGAACATTGACACCTGGGTGACCGGGCCGGCGGGCAAGACCCATCTGCTCTGGGACCATCTGGACCCAAACGCCGCGCACATGCCCGAGGAACATAATCTTTATCGCGGCCGTTACGGGACCGTCAAGCGCCTGCGGCCGCCCGGCGCGGGCACGTGGAAAGCGCGGGTGGTCATTCCCCAGGGCAGCCGCGCGCCGTACATCAAGGCCGTCCAAGGCAGGGTGGGCATTGCCAAATGCACCATCGCGCTCGCCGGCATGCGCCTGGGCGACACCGGTTATCCGGCGTGGATACATCGCCACGTGGACGAAGTGCTGCAGGGCAAGGCCATCCTGCATATCAACCTGGAGAATCCCGCGGCGCCCGCCATCACGTTCGGCAGCCGGGCGCCGGGCATCACGCGCTTTGGGCAGCGGGTGCAGGACGCGGTGAGTTTTCGCGCGCGCGTGATGGGGCGCGAACTCAAATTGATTTTGAACGATTACAAGGGTTGGCAGACGGTCCAGGCCAAGTCCCGGGCGCGCAAAAACAAATTCACCGAAACGCCGGAGGTGGTCGAGTGAACCTCACCCTGCCGGATCCCGCCGCGGTGCAGGCGATTTACGATTTCAAGAATATCCTGGAGAAGGCGATCGCGGCGGTGTTTTGCGCGGCGAACCTGACCATGCTGACTTCGGCGAGCACGCCTGATTTTCAGAGCAAGATCCCGCGCACGGAACTGAAGGTGAGCATTGGCGCCGGTACCAAGCATGGCTTTGCCGTGGTCGGGACCATCAAGTTCAACGCCACTTTCAACGGGAGTTTCACCGTGCGTGCCTTCACGCGGCCGGACGGTCCCGGCAAGCTGCTTCATGCGGCCTATCGCTCCCAGGTGTTTTACCTCTGCCACGCCCTGCCCGCCTACATCAACGGCACCGACGGCGGCCTGAGCCAGCATCGCATTTACGACCCGATCACGCTGGCGAGCACCGGCGATGTGTTCAAAACGTCCGAAGGCCTCGAATACTCGGACCAGACTTTCAATTTCGATTTCAGCGTCAATCCCGGCGCGTTTCAAACCCTGGCCGTGTGAAGAGAAGGAACAATTAAGAAAATATGTCAACCATCGTCAATATCCAAAGCCTGTCCCTGGCATTGAACGGGCTGGTATCCGCCGCCGGTCCGTTTGGCCCGATACAATTCCCGCTGTCCCTGCAAAGCCTCATCACGGACGCCCTCACCAACGGAACGGGCGCCCGCAAAGTGAACCAGGCGTATCTGGTGCAGGCCACGCTCGCGGCGAGCGCCAGCATTGATTATGACCTGTACGCCTTCGGCGGCGCGCTCGATGCCGGGCAAAACCCCTATACCAACGCCACGGTCAAACTGTTGATCTTCCAGAATCTGGGCGTGCCCGGCGCGGTGGTCGAGGCGGACTATATCAAGTTGGGCGGAAAAGGGACCACCGCCGGCTGGACCTCGTATTTCGGCACCAACACCGACACGGTCAAAATCTTGAGCGGGCCGGCCACGGCGGTCAATCCGAACCCCAGCCCGGGCACGCATTTGATTTATGATGCTGGTTCCACCGGCTACGTGGTCGGCGCGAGCACAACCAATCACATCCTCACGCTGACGGCCGGCGCGAACACCGGGGCCTGCCTCTATAACCTGCTCGTAATTGGAGCCACCGCGTAATTGGTCACTCAACCATCAACCATCTACCAAAGACATTTTTATGGGAGTCGAAGCTTACAATGACGGCGGCGTGCCCTACGGCAGCTTTTCCATCACGACCTGGATGCGGAAAACCGTGGCCCTCACCGGCGCCTACATCCTGGAGAATTTCAACGTGAAGCGGCCCACCAAGGTGGTGGAGCGGCCGGACCAGATCGGCGGGCCCAACGGCTTTGCCCTGGTCAATGCCCAGGAGACGGCCACCGGCGTTTCCCAGGTGGCCACCAGCAACACCAACCGCCTGCAGCGCGGCGATTTTTTCACACTGACGGTGGATGCGAACATCGGCGCGGAAAAGTGGGTGATCCAGGACCTCGACGACCCATACGAGATGAACGGCTATTACAAGCAGAACCTCACGTTGAGGAAAGCATATCTGTCCTAAGTGCGGAGCGGGGAATGCGGAGTAAACGAGTGAATGGAAAGCACAATGCCGGCAGAAGCTGTTACGCCCAATTTGGTGGTGCCGGGACTGGCCGATGCGGTGGCGCATGAGCGGCTGGTCCGGGACGTGTCGTTTTTGCCGGTGACGGAAAGCATTGCCGGCTTTGAGGTGCTGCCGATGACGGTGCAGCATTATGTGACGCTGAGCGTGGCGCGCTCGCCGCTGCTTTATGATCTGCTCCCTGCGCCCGGGGAACTCGCCCAGTTCCTCTGGACCCTTTCACCGGATTATCATCCAGGCGACGCGGCCCGCCGGCGCTTCCTGCGGCGGTGCCAGAGTTTCATCCCCCGGGCCGCGCCGCTCCTTCCCTTCCGTTGGTGCCGGGCGCGCATCCAAAAACACAACGAACGGGCGCTGCACCGCGCGGCCGAGGTGATTGACGCCGCGCGGCGTTACAAGTTTGAAACCTTTCAGGACCGCCCGGCGCGCAAGCAACGCGGTCCGGCCGGCGCATCGGAACCGGATTATTTTTCCGACGCCTGTTGGTTTTGCGCCACACTCGGCCGGGAATACGGGTACCGCCAGGCTGAAGTGTTGGGCATGCCGCTCAAGCGGGTTTTCCAATACATCAAGGAGATCCGTCGGCATCACAATCCCAAGGCGCCATTGTTCAACCCCAGCGACAAGGTTAAAGGCGATTATCTCGAGGCGTTGGAAAAACAAAAGGGCAAGCCGTCATGAACGCCGAGGAGATTTTAATCAAGCTGGGCATTGACGCCACGGCAATTGAGCACGGGCTGCGCGCTGCCGGCGAGAAGGTCAAGGAATGGGCGAAAGACATAACGAAGGATGTCGTCGCCCCAATTGCCGCGCTGTTTGCCGCCGACAAGCTTAAAGAAAAAATCAAAGAGACCGCGGAATGGGGAGCTGGCATCAAGCTGGCCGCCAAGGAGGCCGGGACCGGGGTGGAGTTCATCCAGGGCCTTACGGCCGCGAGCCATCAACTGGGCATCTCGGCCGACGTAGCGGCCGCAAACATGGCCATCCTGGCGCGCAAGGTGGGCGAGGCGCGCGTGCAAGGCGGCGAGGCCGCCAAAGTCTTCAGCCGGTGGGGTGTTGATCTCGATGGTAAAAGCCAGGAGGAGGTTTTTTATGACATCGCCGACGCCATGATGCGGATGAGGGATCCGGCGGAGCGCGAAGCAATGGCGTTTGACCTGATGGGGAAAAACGCCAAGGAGATGGCCGCGGCGCTGCCGATCGGCGCGGAGGCCATGAAAAAACTGGTGGATGAGTCCGCCAAGCTGAGCAGCGCCGAGATTGAAAAGCTCGATGAACTGGACGCCCGGGTGCATGAAATGGCCCGGCGTTGGAAAATGCTCTGGGGCGGCATTGTGGCCAGCTTTATTGACGTTCCAAAAGGAAATCTTTCAGAACACGACATCGACGTTAAAATGCGCGAATTGATGCCCGACGCGGAATGGGACAAGCCAATGGGCAACCTTTCGCAATATTCATCGGCAAAGCTGCGTCAAAGGGCGATTGATGCGCTGACCGAGGAAAGGCGCAAAAAAGCGGAGGCGGAGGCCAACAGCAGCCATTCCGCGGGGGTGACTGAGGAGGATAAAAACCTGCTGGCCAAGGCCGGCGAGATCCGGGCGCAAACCGCCCTAAAAGAACTGGACACCGCTTCACGGTATAACGCCCTGATCAAGAAGCGTGACGAACTGGAAAAAGACCGGGATGAACGGGAGTTTTTTGGATTGAGCAACGCCAAGGATCAGCTCGAGCTGGCGAAGGTTGAAGAAGAGCTGCTTAAAACAAAAGTCGAATTGCTGAAGGAGGCCGCGGAGCAGGACAAAAAGGCGCATGAGAATTTGAAAAAGCTGGTCGATGACCAGAAGCGCGAGGACGACCGCAGGAAACGGGTGCAGGAGGATTTGGATTACGCGCAGCGCCGGCGCGCGGAAGACATCCGGGGGCCGAGCTATTCCACCATCAAAGAACTGGCTGACAACCCGATCTGGCATCTGAGCCTGGTCGGGGTGCGTGGCATGGTGCAGGACAATTACTCGCGCGCGGCGAAGCGCATTGAATTCCTGGAAGCGCGTTCGAAGCGTGAGGCGAGGTTTGGCAACCGGTCGGGCGCGGATGCCGACCTGGCTGAAGCCCAGAACCTGCGCGGCTACCTGGAAAAAGAGGGTGTCATCAAGGAAGAGCATCACCTGGAGTCCATTGACGAACAGATCAAAAAGCTGCGTGAGGACATCAACACCAAACTCGACACCTGACCATGCCCACCCCTGTTCCCATTTTCACCGACGGCGATTTCACGGCGGCAACAGCCATCAGCAAGCCGTTTCTTTCGCAGCCATTTCCCGGTGACGCCGGGCTGTACCTGCTGACGCAGGATTTCATGCAGTTCACCGACAGCTTCGCGGCCCTGGCGTTGAACACGGCGCATCCGATTTTCACGACTTACTTTTTGACGGGCGAAAGCAGGCCTGCCGACCTGGGCGGCGGCATCATCCGCTGGACGCGGACCTATTGCCAGGTGCCGGCGAGCCGGAATGATGGCGGTTCCACGGCTTACCGGTTCATCGGCTACGCCAATCAGACCAATGTGGTTTCCGGAACGGTGACGGTGAACCTGCTCGGCCGGCCGCGCTTCACGCGCGTGGTGGATTGCCGGATTCAGCACGATTATTACATGGTCGGCGCTGGGGGCGCCTATGCCGACGAAACGGGAATTCCCCTGCTTCAGGAACAGCTTTATTACGTTCCCCTGGGCAACTCCACGCTGACCAGCGGCGTGCTCACTTATGCGCCGCTCTATCCGCAGGCCAATCCGCTGCAGGCGCTAACGGGCAACGCGGTGGATTATCTGAATGACAACCAGACCTATTCCGGCATCGCCTTCAGCGCGCCGCCGGCCACGGTGCCGTCCCGGACGGCTTACCTGGCGATGGTGGCGGCCGGGACCTATATCGTGGCCGAGGCCTCCAAGCCGACGCGCTGGCAGGGCAACATCTGGGACCGGGTGACCACGTACGTGAGGGCGCAGTGAAAAATACCCAAATACCCAAATACCCAAATACCCAGGGAAAATGACCACGGGGAATCCAGACACAGGCAATGGCGGCTCGGCGCAGCAACAGGACGGGACGATCAAGCTTTTGCGTCCGGGGCAGTTTGCGCGCGGCAAAAACATCAACGCCGCCTTGGTCTTTTTGAATGCGCTCAAGAAGCTGCAGTTCGTGGCGGACGACGCTCAGGCGGACGACTCCGGCAATTATCACGCCGAGGGCGACGTGAAGATCTCGGACACCAACGTGATCCTCAGCCTGAAGCTGCCGCCAATCGGCGCGGGCGGATCGGGTGGCGGGAGCGGCGGATTGATGGCCATGCAGGTGATCAGTTACAGCACGGCGAACAATTATCTCGTCGCCCAGGCGGGTTCGTTTACTGCGGATGAAGTGTTCTCGCCGGCGGGAGCGAACATCAATGTGGCGCTCCCCTGGGAACTGCGGCCGGGTCAAAACCCGGGGACGGGCTTTTCTTTGTTTCCCGCCTACACCGCCGGCGACATTATTTTTGCGGTTGTCAATCCGACGGGCGGCACGGGCGTCTATTTGGGGGGTGCTTTTTTGGCCTACCTGGACCTGGGGATCGGAAGAACCTGGCGCGGAGCAGCCTCAACTTATCGCAGCACTTACGTTTCTTCCGCAACTTACGCACAAGGCGACATTGTGCGAGTCCAATCCGGAACGTCTCAGGGCGTCTGGGTTTGCGTGATCGCGAATCCCGGCGCGGGACACCAGCCAACTTACCCTGAGCCGGCGACAACGGGCGGAACAAATTATTGGGAGATGTGGACTTTTGGCATTTACTGCACTTCCGTTTGCGATGACGGAAGCAAGACCGTGGATATTAACGCCACCGCCCCTTACTAAATGCCATCTCCCGCCAATGATAATTGGGCGAGCGCGACTGCGCTTGGAACTGGAACAAGCGGGAGCGTGAATGATTCTAACATCGGAGCCACCGCCGAGGCGGGTGAGCCAGCCAACAATGGCAAGACAGTCTGGTATTCATGGACGCCTGCCGTAGACCAGAC
>JAQGPB010000555.1 GCA_028293265.1 Pedosphaera sp.
ATGCTTACGGCTATTCCGAAGCTTACTTTCAGAAGATTGAGAATCCGTGGCTCGACGTGGGAAAACTTTACGAGGCCGGTTCCCATGACGCCAAACTTAACTTTCGCCTGACCGTTCCCGTGGTGCTTCACTATCTTGGCTTGCGAAATCCCTGGGTGCTTCCCGTTTTGACGATCCTCGCCGTCTGCTCGCTGCTCGTGCTGTCCTGTCTGTTTGCCTTTCAAGTCACGGGGGACAGGGTTGTCGGACTTTTTGTCAGCCTCGGCGTGGCCTCGACATTCATCGGTTCGTTCAGTTGCATTTGCTATTACGATGCCATCGCCTTGGCGCAACTGGCTCTCGCGATGATGGCGGGCAGGAATTGGATGCTGCGGGGGCTGCTGGTTTTTACCGCTTCGTTCACGGACGAAAGAGCTTTTCTTGCTGCCACATTTCTTCTTGTGCCTGGCCTCTGTGAGTCTGGAGAAAGGGATCAGTCGGTCTGGAAACGGTTCCTTCAACCTGCGGTGATGGCCGTTCTCGGTGGCATGCTCGCCTATTGTCTCGCACGTCTGCTGCTTGCGAAATGCCTGGGACTCTCATCACCGATGGCTGCGGTGGGCTTTTCGTTGTTCGTGCCACAAATCAAGTTTCTGCACGCAGGCGTCTGGTATGGCTTGGAAGGGGGATGGTTGCTCGTGGCTCTGGCAGTGCTCGCCCTCTGGCAACAACGCCAATGGCTGCCGCTCAGTTTTTTCGCGCTGCCGCTGGTGGCGCTGGCGGGAGGCGCATTAATGGTTGCGGATGTGATTCGCAGCTCGGCCTATTTTTTTCCGGCGCTACTGGTTGCCTTGCTGATTGTGGCGAAAAGGGAGGAACCACGCGTCCTGAGAATCTATTGTTTTCTGGTGTTTGTCATTTCGGCGCTGGGCGGAAATTACTATATCGCTGGCGACAAAGCGATCTGGATGATGCCGCTGCCGGTGAAACTTTTTGAGGAGATGTGCCGCATCGTGCAGCAACTGGTCTAAGCAAGGCTCTTGGTTAATCGATTCAGGCGGAGTGCGGATTCGTTGATGTGGCGGGCGTTCATCAGAACAGTTTCGGGCGGCAGGCTGGCGTAATCCTGCATCATGGAGGACGTGACGCCGAGGATGCCGTTGAGCGGACCGGCGAGTTCCTGGGAAAGGAGGTGAACGACGCTTTCGCGCAATTTTTCCGCGCGTTTGTAAAACTCGGTTTTCAATTCCGCTTGTCGCCCCAACCGGGTGGTGACCGCTTCCAACAAATCCTCGGTCGTGAAAGGTTTGGTCAGATAATCGTCCGCGCCAAGCACCATGCCGCGGCGGACATCATGTTTGTCCATGGCGGCGGTGAGAAAAATGAAAGGGGTGGTGGCAATCGTCGGCTCGTCACGGATGGCGGCAAGCGTTTGGTAACCGTCCATGCCGGGCATGCGGACGTCGCAGATGATGAGGTCAGGCGGTTGGGCGAGCGCGAGCTGGACGCCGGCCGCGCCATCGGCCGCCTCGCGGGTGGCGAAGCCGAATTGGTTCAAAGTCGTGACGATGACGGAGCGGACTTCGTTGGTGTCATCAATAACAAGGACGTTTTGCATATAGAATGGTCAATGATTGCGTTGGAGCGCGATGGAATATGACCACGAATCGTGCCAAGCGATTTGAAGGCTTGAAACACGGCTTGGGGCGGTTAAATGACGCATTCCATGCTCGCAGGCGGCAGCGCGTGTCTCAGATTTGGACTTCGGAATTAAAAAATAGGTGCCTTCAAGCGACTTGAGCCGGCCGGTTAATGGCTATAATATCCTGCCGGTGATGGCGGCTTTCCGGGAAGGCAGCGGCAATACTGGATTGCGCCGGGCGGTTGGGCATATGCTCCAAATCATAAAATATTATGTCAACATCGTCGGCGAGTTGCTGGATAAGAACACGCTTTATGGCGCGTTGCTGTATGCGCTGATATTTGGAATTACGGCCTGGTTGCTGGGGCGGGCGGTGGCGCTGGCATTCGAGCGCGTTCTCGGGCATCCCAAATATATACCGTCGGACCGGACGGCGATCCGGTTTCTGGCCCAGCTCTCGCGGCTCGGCATTTATCTGTTTGCGTTTGTCAGTTATGCGCATCTGATTCCGGCGTTGAACACGTTGGGAACGGCCTGGCTGGCAAGCGTGGGCGTGGTGTCGGTGGTGCTGGGGCTGGCCGCGCAGAATACTTTGGGGAATCTCATCGCGGGAATTTCGCTTTTGCTGTACCGGCCTTTCAACCTCGGCGACCGTTTGCAGGTGATGTCGCCCACCGGCCTGGAAACCGGCGTGGTCGAGAGCTTGAACCTGGGCTATACCATACTGCGGACGCCGGACAACCGGCGGCTGGTGATTCCGAACAGCGCGATGGCCAGCCAGACGAGCGTCAACCTTTCCCTGACGGATGGAAGGAAACTCTGCGTGGTGCCGATCCGTCTCAGCCCCGAGGCGAATGTGGAACAGGCGCGCAAAATCCTGATCGAACTGGCGAAGCAGCATCCCAAGTGCCTGGAATATGCCGGTTGCCCGCTGACGGAACTGGGCCACGCGAGCGTGACGCTGAGTTTGCAGATGTGGTGCGAAGATGCGCAGGCGGCGGCCGATTTGAAGAATGATTTGCTGGAGGCGGCAAAGAAGCGTTTTGAAAATGAGGGCATCGAATTGTTTTGGCAACGCGCGGATTGGGAGGGAAATTTGCGGACGCTTACGTGATGGATGACCGAACTAGTGATGCGTATTGCGTGTTTCGTTTTGGGAGAATTTGGGTTGGTGGAGCTGGTGACTTCAAGACTTCTTCATCTTCCAGGCAAGAGTCATCATTTCCTCGTTGTAGGGATGGGGCAGGGTGCCCTGGGAGGCGTAAAGGAATAGCGCGCAGCGGAAGATCTGGCTGGCGACGCTCATCAAATAACTGAAAGCAATCAACAACATGAGCCAGCTCAAAACCGCCGCCGCGCCGAGCCAGATGGAATGCAGCATGACGGCCACGGCGATGCCTGTGCCGAGCCAACAGAGCGAAAGCAACAGCAGGATGGTGCTGCCGAAGCTGACGCCGACATAACCAATCAAAGATTCACCCCAGGTCTTCGTAAGGGTCTGCGCTGATTTTTTCAGGACGACGAACGGATTCGAGGTTTGTTCCTCGGTGATGATGACGGGAATGACAAAGACACAGGCGATGCTCCAGACCGTGCCGATCAGCCGCATGATGATTTCGCCAATCCAGCCGAAGCGCTGTTCAAGTGATTTGATGATGAAGCCGACGATGCCGGCAAACAATGTCCACATCAGAATAATTTTCCATTTCGTACAGGCGAACCGTATGCCATCCAATATGGAGACAGGCCGGCCGCTCAAGGCATTCAGAATCTCACGATAGAAGGCGACGTTGAGAAAAGTGGCAAGGAACATGGAAGCGAAATACATTGCGGCAAAATAAGCCGCCGCCACCGGCCGGAAGCCAAACAGGCCGCTTTTGTGATAGCGCGAATAGCCGGAGCCATCCGGCGCGGCCTGCGACGAGGCATTGCTCGTGCGGTTGGAGTCAATTCGATAAATACTGTTTCCCACCGCCTCCCAATGCCGGTCCGAGGTGTAACCGTAGACGGTCGGCCGAAACGCAATGGGGTTAAGAAAAAGAATCAC
>JAQGPB010000585.1 GCA_028293265.1 Pedosphaera sp.
GCGTTTCCGCCTTCCTATGAGTTAACGATCCTTTTTGGCTCTTTTGGGGCCCTGGGAGGGATGTTGATTTTGAACCGGCTGCCGCGGCTGCATCATCCGCTGCTGAAGCACCGGCGGTTCGCGCTTGCGACCCACGACCGGTTTTACCTTGTGATTGAAACCACCGATCCGAAATATTCGGAAACCGAAACCCGCAGACTGCTTGAATCACTCGGCAGCCAGCACATCGAACTGGTGGAGGAATAGATGCGCTATCTTTTGCTATTCTTCGCCCTTTGCACGGTGCTGGTGATGCTGATTGCCGGCAAACGCGGCAGCATTTCGCGGCGTCCGCCGATTGAGTTGTTCCCGGACATGAACCGCCAGCCGAAGCTGCGGCCGCAGACGCCCGACGCGTTTTTTGCGGACGGCAAGAGTTCGCGGTTGCCGGTGGCCGGCACGATTGCGCGCGAGGACATTCATTATGCGGACCTGCCGGTGAACACCGGACATATTCCGGGCACGACGAATTTTGTCGAAAACATTCCGGTGGAAGTGAATGCAAAGCTGCTCGCACGCGGGCAGCAGCGTTTCAACATCAATTGCTCCCCCTGCCACGGCGCACAGGGTGACGGCAAAGGAATCACGGTGAGGATTGGTGCGATGCCTCCGACGGTCGCCGACCTGCACCAAAAGCGGATTGTGGAAATGGCCGATGGCGAGATTTTCAACACGATCACCGCCGGGAAGGGACTGATGGGTCCGTATGGAGCGAATGTGCCGGTCGAGGACCGCTGGGCGATCATCGCCTATCTGCGCGCGCTGCAATTGAGCCAGTTGGGAACCATTGACGACGTGCCGGAACAGATGCGTTCAACGTTTAAGAAATAGCCTATGAGTTCGCATACCAACTCTTCAACTTCCGCCGCTCCATTGGATTTATCCAAGTGGCGCGCGGTGCCGAACTGGCTGATGATCATCGGGGGCATCGGTGCCGCGATTGGATGGTATCTAAATCCCACCCAATTCGCTTTTTCCTGGCTGCTGGCGTTCATGTTTTTTTTGAGCATCGGTTTGGGCGGGTTGGGCTTCACGATGTTGCATCATCTCTTTGACGCGGGATGGTCTGTGCCGGTTCGGCGGATTTTTGAGCAACTGGCCTGCTTGCTGCGCTGGATGGGATTGCTATGGCTTCCAATTGCGTTTCTCGCGCCAAATCTTTACGAGTGGATGCGGAAGCTCAAGGCCGGTCATCCGGATCTGGCGACCACTGCCAAGCTGCCCTTGTTCACGATGCCGGGTTTTTACATTGTCTCAGTCATATGCCTGGCGGTGTGGTGGTGGCTGCCGACGCAATTGCGGAAGTGGTCGTTGATGCAGGATGAAACCGGCTCGGTGGAATGCACGCGCAAGATGCGGCAGTATTCGGCGTTTGGCATCTTCCTGTTCGCCGTCACGTTGACTTTTGGCGCGATCATGTGGGTGAAGGCGCTGGAGCATGAATGGTTTTCGACCATGTATGGCGTTTATTATTTTGCGGGCAGCATGTGGATGACCATGGCCACGGTCTATGTCATCACCCTGATCCTGCAACGGCAGGGACCGCTGCAGGGGTTGGTGCATGAAAAGACCTATTATTTCCTCGGCTCGATCCTGTTCGCGTTCACGGTTTTCTACGCTTATGTGACCTTCGCGCAATATTTCATCATCTGGAACGCGAACATGCCGGAGGAAACATTTTGGTATGTGCAGCGCGAGGCGGGTACTTGGTTTTGGGTGAGCATGATCATTATCTTTGGACATTTCTTCGTGCCATTTCTCACGCTGCTGCGCATTGATGTGAAGCTGAAGTTTTCGGTGATGGTGCCGTTGATCATTTGGGTGTGGCTGATGCACTTCAACGACATGTCGTTTAACATCATGCCGGTGTTGCACAAAACCGGGTATCACCTGGATTGGATGGATTTGGCCTGCATGGCGTTCATCGGGGGGTTCTTGGCGAAAGTATTTTTGAAAGAACTGAATTCACATCCCATCGTTCCCCAGCAGGACCCGCGTTTTGCGGAGTCGCAGGACATTTATGTTGCGCCGGACCAGTTCGTGGAAGCGGCAACTGCCGAGGGCATCAACCACAAGAGCGGAGGTGGCCATTGAATCCGGAGACTGAATGCAAACCGTGCGGTGCGCGTTGCGCGTATATGACGGCGGTGCTTGGCGCTTTTGTCATTGTGGCCGGGCTGGTTTTTGTGATGTATCACTTTACTCGGCCAGAACCTTTGGGCGAGGACCGGGCCGAGGTCCGACGCAAGGCGTTGAAGGATCTGCGGGCGTCGAATGAGGAGGTTCTTCACAATCCCAATTATGTCTGGCAGGACGCGGCCAAGGGCGTGGTTCGGATGCCGATTGACCGGGCGGTCGAATTGTCGCTGAAATTGTGGCAAAATCCCGCGTCGGCCCGCTCCAATCTCATCGCGCGGGAGGAAAAGGCGACTTTCGTGCCGCCGCCCCCGTCGTACGAGTAATAATTTGGTGCCGTTAAAATGAGCGCGATTTCTTCCCCAGTGCAGTCGCTTCCCACAAGCGATGCCGATGCCGCCGCGCCGGTTTCGGCGGCGGAGATTGACGCATCTTGTCGCGCGCCCGTGCTGCTGCTCTTCGTAAGCGCGGCGGCCTGGCTCTTCATCAGCTCGATCTTGGGGATGATTGCGACGCTCAAGTTTCACGTGCCGGGCATGCTGGCAGATTGCGCGTGGTTTACTTACGGCCGGGTGCATCCTGCTCATCTGAATGCATTGACCTATGGTTTTGCGGCACAGGCGGGCCTGGGAGTCGTATTGTGGGTTCTGGCACATCTGGGCCGGACACGGCTGGCGTTGACGTCGGCGGTCATTTTGGGTGCGGTGCTGTGGAACTTGGGAATGACCGTGGGAATCGCGGGAATTCTTTATGGCGAAAGCACGGGCTTTGAGTGGCTGGAGATGCCGCGTTATGCGTCGGTGGCGCTTTTCTTCGGTTACCTGCTGGTCGGTTTGGGCGCGATGCAGACCTTGCATGAACGCCGAGAAAGGCAGCTCACCACTACCCAATGGTTCGTGATGGCGGCATTGTTCTGGTTTCCGTGGATTTACTCGACGGCGGAGTTTTTGCTGGTGGGACACCCGGTGCGCGGCGCTTTGCAGGCGGCGATTGATTGCTGGTATGCGAACAATTTGATGACGGTCTGGTTCGGTTTCATGGGACTGGCAGTCATTTTCTATTTCATTCCCAAGCTGATCAACCGCCCGCTTTTTAGCCATTACATTGGAATTTTCATTTTCTGGACGCTGGCATTGTTTGGCTCGTGGGGCGGGATTCCGCCAGGGTCACCGCTGCCCGCGTGGATGGCGTCCATGAGCACGATGGGGGCGGTTTTGACTGTGGTGCCGGTTTTGGCGGTGGCGGTCAATGTGCGCCGGACAATGGCAGGCGATTATTCCAAAACGACCGAAAGCCGGCCTTTGAAATTTTTCATTTTTGGGGCGATGGCTTATGTTTTTTCAGGGTTGGCGGGGGCGGCGATGTCGCTGGTGCGGGTGAGCAAGGTGACCAATTTCACGTGGTTTGTACCGGCCCATACCCAGTTTGTCATATATGGGTTTTTTGCGATGACGATGTTTGGGGCGATTTATTACATTGTGCCGCGCCTGTTGCAGACGGAGTTTCCCAAACCTTCAATGATCTTCGCGCATTTTGTGCTAGCGGGCGGCGGGATTTTGGTTTATGCGGTGCCGCTGGCGATTGGCGGGGTGAAACAAGGTTTTGCGCTCAATGATCCCAGCAAATCGTTTGCCGACGTGATGCTTTCGTCGCTGAGCTTTTTGCGGATCAGCACCTTGGGCGATGTGTCCATGGCGCTGGGGCATCTGGTGCTGCTGTTGAATCTGGCCGGAATTTTGATCCGCGTCGGTCGAAGGGCGGTTTCGGCGGCGTGGACGGCCAATACCAAGGTGGTGGAGGTGGCATCATGAACGCCGGGCCGCTGATGTTTCTGGCAACGTTTTTTGCACTGGCAATGTCGTGGCTGGGGTTTGTGCTTGCGCCGCAATTGCAGATTGGCAACCAGAATCAGGTCGAAATCCAATCAACGGGGGTGCTGTATCCGTCGATGCGGCCCGGGCTGGCGCGGCAGGGTGAGCAGGTTTACCGGGCGAACGGGTGCAACTACTGCCATACGCAGCAGGTGCGTCACAAGGGTTTTGGCGCGGATGTGGAGCGCAATTGGGGCGGTCGCGCGGGCGTGGTGCAGAGCGTGAACGAGGATTATCTTTATGACCGACCGGTGATGCTCGGCTCGCAGCGGATTGGTCCCGATTTGACCAACATCGGCCTGCGTCAGACGAACGAAACGCTGCTGATGCTACAGCTTTATAATCCCCAGGCGCTGATGTCGAAGTCCGTCATGCCGCCGTTTCGGTTTCTGTTTGAGAAGCGCAAGCTGGCCTTCGGTGCGAAACCTTCTGCGGAAGCGTTGCCGCAGGGTTTGACTGGGACGCCGGGCTACGAAGTGGTTCCGACCGATGAGGCACGGGCACTGGTGGCTTATTTGTTGAGCCTCCATTCGGACGGGGTTCTTTTTG
>JAQGPB010000603.1 GCA_028293265.1 Pedosphaera sp.
CCTGATGGTGGAAATTCTATTTACCGCGCTTGTCCGTGGTCGAATCATCATTTGGGCGGGTGAGCACAGCGGCAATCAACGCCGGCGTGAAACAAATCGCCAAACCAAGGGGGACGCACCAGAGGCCCCAATAATTAGTATCCATAATGCTGTCGAAAATACGCGGATGGAGGCGGTTTGGCAATAAAAATGACCGGCGTGCATCAGACACCGTCGGGATTTGACTTAACCGGCATTTGTCCTAGGTTTTGTTTGCTTATGGGGACTGTTTCACCACCAACCACTGAGGTGAAAAAGGACCAAACCAAGTGTTGCATTGTCGGCGGCGGCCCTGCCGGTGTGATGCTGGGTTTTCTGCTGGCACGCGCAGGCGTGGAGGTCATGGTGCTGGAGAAGCACAAAGATTTTTTTCGAGATTTTCGGGGCGATACCATTCATCCCTCAACGCTGGAACTGATGCATGAACTCGGTTTGCTTGAAGACTTTCTTCGCCAACCACATCAGGAATTGCGGGAAATCACGGGCCACTTTGGCGACCAAGTCATACATATAGCCGATTTCTCACGTGTCCCGACCAGATGCAAATTTATCGCGATCATGCCGCAGTGGGACTTTTTAAATTTTGTCTGCGAGCATGCCCGGAGGTATCCGCAATTCCATCTCTATATGGAAACTGAGGTCACGGACTTGCTGGTCGAAAATGAACGGATTGCGGGAGTGAGGGCAGCGACGCCGAACGGATTTTTGGAAATAGGCGCTTCGTTGGTGGTGGGCGCTGATGGCAGGAGCTCCACCGTTCGCGCTCGAGCCGGACTCGAAGTGATTGACCTCGGCGCCCCGATTGATGTGCTCTGGTTCCGGGTTTCAAAGCAGCCAGACGACCCGCCGCAGGCATTCGGATTTGTCGCCGCAGGACAATTCATGGTGCTGATTGACCGCGGCGATTATTGGCAATGCGCCTATGTCATCCGAAAGGGCAGTTATGGCAAGAAACAGGCTGATGGTCTTGAAGCATTTCGTGAAGCAATCGTGCGCTGCACCCCATTTTTAGGCCAGCGCTTGAATGAGATCAAAACGTGGGATGATATCAGGCTGCTCTCGGTCAAGGTGGATCACCTTCGAAAATGGCATCGCGACGGCCTGCTGTGCATCGGGGATTCGGCGCACGCGATGTCGCCCGTTGGCGGTGTGGGAATCAATCTTGCCATTCAAGACGCAGTGGCCGCCGCAAATCTGTTGGCGGAAAAACTGCGCGATGGTCCACTCCGCGAAGAGGCCCTGCGCGCGGTTCAACTGCGCCGCGAAAAACCCGCGCTCTTGACGCAAAAAGTTCAGGTTTTTTTGCACCATCATCTGCTCGAACGCATTTTCGATTCCCCGCAGACAATTCCGCCGCCCTTGCTCCTCCAGCTTTTTGAAAAGTTTCCCCGTCTTCGCACCCTGCCCGCTCGCATGATTGGAATTGGATTCCGACCTGAGCACATTAGCCAAAGCAATGACCGACTCGATCGCGCGTCCCCTGAGCTGCCTGCCTGATTTTGACCCCATGTCATTTTGTTCGTGATTTCAGCCGGGGAAAACCGTAAATTCTCCTCATGATGATTTGGCTGTTTGCATTGGTGTTGTTCGGATGTGTGGCTTATGTCGGGTTCGCCATGGGTGCGATACGCGCGTCGGCTTCGTTGCTCGGCCTGCTGGTCGCATCGCTGCTGGCTCCGGCGCTCGGCCACATTTTTAATCCGCTGGTGTCGGCGGTGGGGGTGAAAAGTCCTTTGCTGGTCTGGGTGCTGGGTCCGTTTATCGCGTTTATCGTTGTGCTGGCGGTGTTCAAAATCATCGGCCACGCCGTGCATCGCAAGGTGGATGTGTATTACAAATACAAGGCGGGAGATTTGCGCATGGGCCTGTTTAATCGGCTGAATGCGCGGGTGGGAATCGCCGTCGGCGTGATGAATGCCGCGGTTTATTTGATCCTGATTTCCTGGGTCGTTTACGTTTTCAGCTACGCCACCACGCAGGTTGAGTCCGGTGACACCGCGCCCTGGGCCGTGAGAATGCTGAACAGCGCCGGCGAAAGTCTTCAAAGCTCGGGCATGGCCAAGGTTTCCGCCGCAGTGGACAAGATGCCGCAATCATACTATCAGGCGGCGGACACTCTGGGGTTGATTTATCACAACGATCTGCTGGAAGCGCGGCTTTCACGTTACCCGGCTTTTCTCGCGCTGGCAGAGCGGCCGGAATTTCAGGAAATCGGCAACGACAAGGACTTCGCCGAACTCCGCCAGAAGCAGCCGCCCATCACCGAGATTTTGGACAATCCCAAGGCCCAGAACATCGTCAACAACCCCGGCTTGCTGAATGAAATCTGGACCACCACCACGCCGCACCTGACGGACCTGCAGGCCTACCTGAAAACCGGCCAGTCGGCGGAATACGCTGGCGAAAAAATCCTGGGCCGCTGGGATTTTGACCAGAACGGCCCGCTCAACGCGGTCAAGCGCGCCAAGCCGAACATCGGCGTGCTGGAAATGCAGCGCACCAAGCAGACGTTGTCGCAGATTTTCGCCAAAACGACCCTTGTGGCCACGCCCGCACCAGACAAGCTGGCCTTCATGAAGGATTACGGCAAATTAAGGCCCGGCGCGACTCCCAAACTTCCTCCCACCGTGGAGACGCAATCGTTCAAAGGCACTTGGACTGGTGATACGGGCAAGTACGGAATCAGCTTCCCGGACGCTGGCAAAGACCTGCAAGCCGTGGTGGACGGGGACCGGTTGACCGTTACCGGAGATTTTTACCCGCTGGTCTTTTCGCGGGAATAGCGGCTGGGTTGTTTTGAAGTTTTAGGAAGCAAATAACCCGTGCAAAAGCAGCAAAGGGTTATCGCGATCCAAAACTTCGCGAAAGTTTGAGCGCGTGCCCTTATCCGGCAAATTATTGGCTCAACTGGAGGCTTACCGGTTCCACACTGGGCGATCCAATGCGGTCAAATGCCGACATCGCATTGTTGGTGGCAAAAAGAGCGCTCGGCGCAAGCGAATCAACGCTGGCAGTTTTGTTCCACTCAGGCGCCTTCGCTACCGCCCCGGCATCAGCAACGTCAATC
>JAQGPB010000611.1 GCA_028293265.1 Pedosphaera sp.
CACCGTGAATAAAATTTGCGTCTGGTTCCATACAAAAAAACCCGCAAGCTTTCGCTTGCGGGTCAAAAAACGAAATCAAGCTTCGCCGGACTACGCCCCGTCGCCGTTGTTGCCGATGGCTTCGACCGGGCAGCCTTCCATGGCTTCCTTGCAGCGGGCTTCTTCTTCCGGGGTGGTCGGCTGCTTGTAAACGTAGGAATATCCGCCGTCATCACTCCGGGTGAAGTTGTCCGGCGCGGTTTCCCGGCAGAGGTCGCAGTCAATGCATTGATTGTCCACGTAGAACTTGCCAGTCACGTTCTCGCCATACCGATTTGCCATGTCAGCCATAAAATTAAATTTTAGAAACAGGTTATATATGCGACCGACGAGTTCAAATATCAAGCGCATTTATGAGGTTTTAAAGGGCGTGTCCTGGCGGCGGTGCCCGCCCGAATCATTACGATGGGTTTGGGATTGACGCGGTTCACTCCGCTCCGGCACTCCGCTCCAATCAGTTATAAATGGAACGATGCAGTTGAAACTGTGGATAAAGGCAGATGGACATTGAGAGGAAGCGAGGCTTGGGCATTTTTTTCGGTTCTGACACTCCACCGTTTGGTGGGAGATTGGGGATGCGGCATCCTCGAAAGGGGACTGCTCGGGCGGGGCGCCCTCGTATGCGCCCGAGGCGGGCGCGCTCCCCAACTCCTATTGAATGGTTCCGGCTAAGGAATAAGCGGCCCCTCTCCATGCACCCGGAAACATCGAACATCGAACATCGAACATCGAACATCGAACATCGAATTGGAGCACCCCTCTCCCCGGCCCTCTCCCCGCTCCTGCGTCACGGGGCGAGGGAGAAGAGGGCGTGCGGATGGTTCAGGGGTTCGATATGCGAATCGTGCGTTCGGGGATTTCTCTCCTCGCTCATTCCTCGCGGGGCGAGGGAGAAGAAGGCTCGCGGGGACGCTCGCCCCACCCGCGCTCCGCCGAAAAGCGGGTTGCTCTCAAGCTTGTTGATGGTCGTATGGCCAATACGCCCGGTTTTCAACCCGCCTTCTTTCTTTACGCCAGCCCATCAGCCTGTTTAACATTCCCCGCCCGCCGGGGATTCCCAACTTGGTGGCCACCATGCGCAAAACCAAAATCATCGCTACTCTTGGGCCGGCCACCGATTCCCCCGAAATGATCGGCCGCCTCATTGACGCCGGACTCAACATTTTTCGTCTCAACATGTCGCACGCGCCCCATGATTGGACGCGGCGCGTCGTGCGCGACATTCGCGCCGCTGCTGCTGAACGGCAGTGCGCCATTGGCATCCTCATGGACACCCAAGGGCCAGCGATCCGCACGGGTGATCTGCCCGTCCCGCTGAAGCTCCGACCCGGCGAACGCTTCATCTTCACCGTCCGCGGCGCGAAGAGCGAGGAGGTCAATTCCGTGGATGTCAATTACGCCGAGTTCATTGACGACATTGATATTGGAAATGTCGTGCTCGTGGACAATGGCGCGATCCAGATGAAGGTGCTTGCCAAGCATGGCAACAAGGTCGAATGCGAAATCCTTACCGATGGGCAGCTCGGCAGCCGGCGCCACATCAACCTGCCCGGCGTAAAGGTCAGCCTTCCCGCCCTCACTGAAAAGGATATTGCCGACGTGAATCTCGGCTTGGAATTGGAGGTGGATTACATCGCGCTCTCGTTTGTGCGCGCCGCCCGCGACGTGCGGGAACTCAAAAAACTGGTCAGCAAATCAAAGACGCACCGCCCGCTCATCGTCGCCAAGATTGAGGACCAGCAAGCCATCAAGAATCTCGAAGCCATCCTCATTGATGCCGATGCGATCATGGTGGCGCGCGGCGATCTCGGCATCGAGGTTCCGTACGAGGAACTGCCCATCATCCAGCGGCGCATCGTCAAGATGTGCCTGCGCCTTGGCCGCCCCGTGATCGTCGCCACGCACATGCTCGAAAGCATGATTCAATGTCCCATGCCCACCCGCGCCGAAGTTACGGATGTCGCCAACGCCGTCTTCGAGCAGGCGGACGCCATCATGCTCAGCGGCGAAACCACGGTGGGAAAATATCCGTTGAAATGCGTCGAGGTGCTGGACCGCATCGCGGAGCGGACCGAGCGCAGCGGCGGCGCGGGCTATTGGGAACAGGCCGACCTTGTTGACCCGCGCGAAAAAATCGCGAAGAGCGCCGTCGTCATGGCCAACGAACTGCGGGCGCCGGCCATCCTCACGCTCATCCGCAACGGCAGCATGACGCGTTACCTGTCGTGGTTGCGGCCGCGGCACTCGGTGATTTACGCAATGGGCCCCAATCCGCAGGTGGCCCAGCAACTGACCATGAACTGCGGCGTCATCCCCATCGTCATGCCCCTTGACCCGATTGACCTCGATGGGAACATCGGGCTCGCGCTGAAAATTCTCGTTGAAAAGCACCACTTGCGCAAAGGCGATACCGTGGTGGTGGTCAGCTCCATCAACGCCGACAACCAGGTGCTCGACGCCATCCAGATGCGGGTGGTGTGATTTTCCGCCTTCACCGCGCAAAAATCTGGCGGATGACGTCTTCGATGGGGACTTCCTGGATGTCTATGTCGGTGACGGGGAGTTCGTCGAGCAAGGCTTTGCAGACGGGGATGACGCGGTCGCGCTTGACCTTGAGCTTGATGCTGCCGGCGATTTGTTCGACGACTTCGCCGTAGCGGGCGAGGTTGACGGCGGGCGTGGCGGTGGCCGCGGCGGCATCGCACTGGATGGTGATGAGCTTGAAATCGGCGAAACGGTCAATGATCTCGGCCAGGCTGCCGTCAAAATAAATTGCGCCGTGGTCAATGATGATGACGCGGCGGCAAAGTTCCTGGATGTCTGCCATGTAATGGCTCGTGAGCAGGATGGTGGTCTTCTGGCGGGAATTGTATTCGCGCAAGAATTCGCGGACGGTTTTTTGCGAGACGACGTCGAGGCCGATGGTCGGTTCGTCGAGGAAAAGGACGCGGGGCTGATGGAGCAGCGCGGCGATGAGTTCCATCTTCATCCGTTCGCCCAGGGAAAGCTCGCGGACCATGACGTTGAGCTTGTCCTTGACGGCGAGCAGTTCGGTCATTTCGGCGACGGTGCGTTCGAAGCTTTCGCGGGCGAGGCCGTAAATCCTGGCGTTGAGTTCGAGCGATTCGCGGGCGGGGAGGTCCCACCAAAGCTGGTTTTTTTGGCCGAGCAGCAAGGCGAATTGCCGGCGATAACCGTCGTGGCGCTCCCAAGGCACATAGCCGAGCACCGTCGCGGAACCGCTGGTGGGATAAAGCAGGCCGGCGAGCATTTTAAGGGTGGTGGTTTTGCCCGCGCCGTTCGGCCCGAGGAAGCCGACGAGTTCGCCCGGCTCGACGGAGAAGCTCACATCCTTGACGGCGAGGGTCCGCTCGTATTTGCGATGGAAAAGGCCTTTCATCGCGCCGCGGAATCCGGGCTGCTTCTTGTAGGTGCGAAAGGCCTTGGTGAGGCCCTTGACTTGAATAATGGCTGATGCTGCTTGCAACGGATGAATTTAAGCACGGTTGCCGCGCGAAATCAAAGTGCATTCGGATTCGGGACCGCGAACGATTGCTGGCTTCGGGATTCTGCTTTGGTCTGGCGGATTGCAAAAAAGCACCAAGCACCAACATCCAAGCACCAGAGAAGCTCCAAGCTCGCAAGCTCCAATTGGAGGTTGGTGGATGTTGGAGCTTGGTGCTTGGAGCTTAGTGACCCTTCGCGCTTTCCTTTCCCTGAGCTTTGTGCATAATTGAGTCCTGATGCAATTTGTTCGCGACATATACGCTGCCCGGCGAGCCGCCAACCGGCCGGTGGTTTCCTTTGAGTTTTTCCCGCCGAAGACCGACGAAGGCGACCGCGCGCTGTTGGAAAAAACCATTCCCGCGCTGTTGCGGCTCAAGCCTGATTTTTGCTCCGTCACCTATGGCGCTGGCGGCGGCACGCGCGACAAGACGCTGATGATCGTGGACCGCATCCAGCGCGAACACGGCCTCACGACGGTGCTGCACCTCACCTGTGTCAATGCCACGCGCGAGGAAATCGGCTCGGTGGTCGGGCAGGCGCGCGGTTTGGGCATCAAAAACATTCTCGCGTTGCGCGGCGACCCGCCCGGCGGCAACGGCGTGTTTCAAAAGACCGAGGGCGGCTTCGAGTTTTCCTACGAGCTGGTCACCTATCTGAAACAGCTCGGCGGATTTTCCATCGGCACCGCCGGCTTTCCCGAGGGCCACATCGCCTGCAAGGAGGGCAAATTCGTGGATTGGGAACGGCTGAAGAACAAGATCAACAGCGGCGCGGATTTTGTCATCACGCAGTTGTTTTTCGACAATGCGGATTTTTTTGAATTTCAGGAGCATCTCACGAAAAAGCTTGGGGTCACTGTCCCGATTTTTCCCGGCATTCTCCCCATCCTCAGCGCGAACCAGACCAAGCGCATCACGGCGTTGTGCGGCGCGAAATTGCCGGCCAAGATGCTCGCCGGCCTGGAAAAATTCGCCGACAACGACGAGGCCGCGATGCAGTTCGGCATTGATTACGCCACGCAGCAATGCGCCGAACTGCTGCAGGCCGGGGTTCCCGGGCTGCACATGTACACGCTTAACAAAGCGCATTCGACGACGCAGGTTTTGAAGAATCTTGGGCTGGTGTTGGGTGGATAAGAGCGCAACCTTGTTGCTGATAATTTCGGCAGCCGAATTTTTAGGCCGCGATACCATGGTTTACCCGGAGTCAGCCAGATGATAAGCTGTAAGAAATGAAAGCGACACTTTCAGAACCTGAAATTGTGACACGCCGGGGCAAGCCGGTATCCGTCATCCTGCCGATCAAAGATTATCAGGAATTGCTGGAGCGGTTGGAGGATTCCGAGGATCTCGCCTGGCTCAAGCGTGCGCGCCGGAAACCACTCCACTACCGCCCACTGGAACAATATCTCGCCGAGCGTGGCAAAAAGTGATGTATCGCGTCCTGCTCGAACGCGCGGCGGAGAAGGACATCAACCGGCTCACGTCTGAAATCCATGACCGCATCATGGTTGCAATCCAAGGGCTGGCGTCGAATCCTCGGCCGCCGGGTTGTCGCAAACTTGTCGGCGGCAAAAAAGACTGGCGAATCCGGGTGGGTGACTACCGGGTCATTTACGAAATTGCCGATGAGATTCGGATTGTCCGTGTCAACCGCGTGCGCCACCGGCGCGAAGTGTTTCGCTGACCTGGTCAACGAACACGATTCCCGCCTTGTTTTGCCCTGAGTTTCAGCTAAGTTTCAGCCGTGATCTACGACGCGTCGCTTGATGAATTGCTGCAAAAAACTTGGGACGGCCAGCGCATCAACCAGGCCGAAGCGTCGCGGCTTTACCATCTGCCGCTCGAAGAATTGGGCGCGCTCGCGGACCGGCGCCGGCAGTTGATCAAGGCGAATGCCTACGATGGCCGCGGCAACGAAATTGTCACCTACATTGTTGATCGCAACGTCAATTACACCAATGTCTGCAATGTCT
>JAQGPB010000612.1 GCA_028293265.1 Pedosphaera sp.
TGGAATCGCTGACCCATTACGCAGCGCAACGCGGCGTCGCAGCCAAGATGGCCGAGTTGGGATTGGTTCGCACCCGCCTGGTGAATTTGCTCGGCGGTGTGATGAGCATCAACTACGGAGAAAAGCCGCGGTAAAAGTCATTGCCAATGCGGAAAAACTTCATCCAATATCCGGCATGCTGAATTTCCGTGACAAGCTGGTGCCATGGGAGCAGTTGGTGTCCTGGCGCGAAGCGTACCGCGCCCGCCGGCAAAAACTCGTGGTGACCAACGGCTGCTTTGACATTCTGCATCTCGGCCATGTGACCTACTTGGAGGCCGCGCGCAACCTCGGCGACGTCTTGCTGGTCGGATTGAACAGCGACGCCGCCGTGAGCGCCTTGAAAGGCCCCGGCCGGCCGGTGAACGCCGAGGCCGACCGCGCCGCCGTGCTCGCCGCGCTGGCGAGTGTGGACGGCGTCTGCCTGTTTACCGAGCAGTCCGCCACACGCTTCTTGACCCTCGCCCAGCCGGATATTTATGTGAAGGGCGGCGATTACACTCTCGACACCATCAACCAGGAAGAACGTCGCACCGTGGAACAAGCGGGCGGCAAAGTAATCATCCTGCCCATCGTGCCCGGCAGATCAACCACCGCCTTGCTGAAGAAGATTTCAAGCCTGTAAATTTTCAATCCCCTTTCCCCTTTCCCCATTCGATGTTCGATGTTCGATGTTTCCCGGCCTGGACACCGGCCTGGAAACAGTAGCCACCCGCACCAAAAAATACTATCCTTCCCCATGCATCCGACCCGCCGAATCTCCCTTTTCCTCCTGGCCTTTGCTTTCATTTCGATATTCCCCCTCCACGCCGATGACTGGCCCCAATGGCTCGGCCCCCAGCGCGACAGCGTCTGGCGTGAAACCGGCATCGTTGAAAAATTCCCCGCCAATGGTCCGCCCATCCGCTGGCGCACGCCCGTCAACGCCGGATATTCCGGCCCCGCTGTCGCGCAGGGACGCGTCTATCTCACCGACCGCCAGCTCGCAACCGGTGGCAGCAATCCCACCGACCCTTTCGCCCGCGGCATCATTCCCGGCAGCGAACGCGTTCTATGCTTGGATGCCGTCACCGGCAAAATCCTGTGGCACCACGATTACGATTGCCCCTACACGATGAGCTATCCTGCCGGCCCGCGCGCCACGCCCTTAGTCAGCGATGGCAAGGTCTATACCCTTGGTGCCGAAGGCAATTTGCTTTGTCTCGATACCCGCGACGGCAGCGTCCTGTGGTCGCATGATTTCAAAAAAGATTACAACATCCCCACGCCATTGTGGGGTTTTTCCGCCAGTCCGCTGCTCGATGGGAACCGCCTCATTTGCCTCGTCGGCGGCTCGAACACTACCGCTGCCGCCTTCGACAAAAATACCGGCCTCGAACTCTGGCGCGCGCTCACCGCCAAGGAACCGGGCTATTGTCCGCCCGTCATTTTCGAAGCGGGTGGCAAACGCCAGCTCATCGTCTGGCATCCCGAAGCCGTCAATTCCCTCGATCCTGAAACTGGCGCGGTCTATTGGTCCGAACCGGTGAAAGCCAAGCAGGGCATGAGCATTCCTACTCCACGTCAGGCCGGCGATCTTCTCTTCCTCACCTCTTTCTACAACGGCTCCGCCATGCTCAAGCTCGACCCCGCTAAACCCGCCGCCGCCATGCTCTGGCAAAGCCAGCGGATCAGCGAAAAAAACACCGACGCCCTCCATTCCACCCTCAGCACGCCCTTCATCGAAGACGGATATATATATGGCGTCTGCAGTTACGGCCAGTTGCGTTGCCTCAAAGCGGACACCGGCGAACGGCTTTGGGAGACTTTCGCCGCCACCACGCCCGACGGCAAAGAAATGCGCTGGGCCAACGCCTTCATCGTAAAAAACGGCGACCGCTTCTTCCTCGCCAACGAAAAAGGCGACCTCATCATCGCCCGGCTCACGCCAAAAGGTTACGAAGAAATCAGCCGCGTCCATCTGCTCGAACCGACCAATACCCTGACCGGCCGCGAAGTCGTCTGGTCGCATCCCGCCTTCGCCAACCGTAGTCTCTACGCCCGCAACGACAAGGAAATCATCTGCGTGGATCTGGCCCATTAAGTCCTGCGCCCGCAAGGTGCCGGTCAGGTTTTGGAGTGCGGTGGCAAGCGCAGCGCGACACCGCTTTGGACCGGCAGAAAGCGGCAAAATGGCCTCACGTCTTCCCTTGGCCGCTTTCAATTCAAGCCGACATTGGAAATATTCCAGAACCCGCTTCTGTTCCCTTCGTTTGCTTCTGTTGAAAATTCGGGCATTCCTCTGGCTTAATTCTTCAAATCAACCGCGCCTTGTAGGACTAATAAGTGCCATGACTACATATTCATGTAATAGACTGTTCCTCTTCGCCAAGATAATGTCTTCCTCATAAGCCCGCCATTTGGCAGTGCAAATCTTACCAGGGCTTTTTAGTTGCAGTTGATAAAATCAACCATCTCCGGTTCATGCGGAGAGAAAAACTGAATTTAAACAACGCTTTTAGCGTGGAGCCAATCTTTTGGCGTCATGCTATTAACCGCAAAAACAAAACAAAAAACCCACAGTAAGAAGAAAGACTCAAAACATGAAAAGACTACTCACATTGGCCGCCATTCTCGCGACCGGCTGTCTGGCAACCTCCTCGGTGATGGCGCAACGCCCGCTCGGCGTTGACGTTTCCAGCTACCAAGGCGGAATCAA
>JAQGPB010000642.1 GCA_028293265.1 Pedosphaera sp.
CAGCAAATTTGTCCATTACCTGCCCGAGGTGGCGATCATCAATAATCTGGAATTCGATCACGCGGATATTTTTGAGAGCGTCGGCGCGATCCAGACCGCGTTCAAGCGGTTCATCAATCTCATCCCGCGCAACGGCCAGTTGCTCGCCAACGGCGACGACGCGAACCTCGCGCCGCTGCTCAACGTGACGCATTGCCCCATCAAGCGTTTCGGCCTCGGCGAGGGCAACGCCTGGCGCGCCGAGAAAATCATGCTCGCTCCCACGGTGACGGAGTTCGAGATGCCGAGTTTCAAGTTCCGCCTGAATCTGTTGGGCGAATTGAATGTGCGCAACGCGCTGGGAGTCATCGCGGCGGCGCGGCATTGCGGTCTGAAGAACAACCAGATTCAATCCGCGTTCGACACCTTCAAGGGCGTGAAGCGCCGGATGGAAGTGCGCGGCATCAGCGGCGGGGTGACGGTGGTGGACGATTTTGGGCATCATCCGACGGCGATTCGCGAGACGTTGCGGGCATTGCGCGTGAAATTCAAGGGGCAGAAAATCTGGGCGATTTTCGAGCCGCGCACCAACACGACTCGGCGAAATGTTTTCCAGGCCGAACTGGCGTATGCGTTTGAGGATGCGGACGCGGTGGTGGTTTCACAGATTGCGCGGCTGGAACTGTTGCAGCCCGGCGAACGCCTCGACCCCGCGCGGCTGATGCAGGATTTGAAGGACCTCGGCAAAGCCGCGGCATATCTGCCGGACGCGGACGCCATCGTGGACCATGTGGCGAAAGGCGCCGAGGGCGGCGATGTGGTCTGTGTTTTCAGCAACGGCGGCTTCGGCGGCATCCACGGCAAATTGCTGGAACGATTGAACTACGCGCGGAAATAATGCAATGCCTCGGTAATTTCTTTATTTGGGTGGCACGGGCAACTTGCCCGTGCCGCTGGGCTACCAGCCCGGCGGAATGGGAGGGAGCGTCAGTTTGCAAGCCAGCGTTTGATTGTCCAAGCAGCGCCTCATTCGTTCCGCCGGGCTGGTAGCCCGGCGGCACAGGCTGGTAGCCTGTGCCACCCCATTTCAAATCAAACCAGCAACGCTTCCACTACTTTTGCGCTTTGGCATAAACTTCGATCCGCGGACCTTTTTCGCGGTCGCGGTCGAAGTTCAGGGCCAGGGTGAGCGAACTGCCGTCCAGCACATAAACGCAATGGCGATCATCGTCAACGGGCGAAAGTTCATCCTCTTTCATGCCGGCCTCGATGTGGTTGAAAGTGATCGAACTGATGTCGCCGCACTTGTCGAGCTTCACATCGCCTTTCGCGATGAGGACGAGTTTTTTATCGGTATCAGTGATGCGAAATGTGAACTTGTCCTTCTTGATTTCCAGCGCCTGGGTATAAGTTTGGCCATTGTCATTGGTGGCGGTGAGCGACCATTTGCCGGCCATGGATTCGAGATCGCCGGCGAAAGCGCGCGAAGCGGAAAGGGTGAACAAGGTGATTGCGGCCAGGCTGGAGGTGATAAATTTTTTCATGGTTTAATGACGGGAGTGGTTGGAGCGTTGGTTGATGGTTGGCTTTCGATTTTGGCGGACGGCGTGTTCGTGCCCGCGGGATTTTCTTCGCGCAGCTTGAGATTGCGGAGGAGGCGCGATTTAAGTTCCATATATACCTGGTTGGTGACGAGGTTGAGATGCTGGTGCGCCTCGGCGAAACGGCCGGCATTGAGCTTCCAACGGGCGAGGTGGATTTGAATTCCCTCCCGCTCGAGCGGCGCCTCGGCCAGGTTCATCGCGTTGGTCCAGGCTTTCAGCGCGTCGTCATTGCGTTCAGGGCGGATGCCGTAATAGGTCATGGCCACATCCTGCGCCATCTCGAAATTTTTTGGATCCAGCTTCAGCGCCTGCTGGTAAAGCCCGAGCGCCTTGTCAAAAACCTGCTGTTCATTTATCTGATAGAATTCCATTGCGTCCTTGCGAAACAGGTAAACGGTCGTGCCCATGTTCTGGTAATAGACCGGTTCCGTCGGATTCAACTCAATCGCCTTGGCGTAATATTCAAAGGCTTTTTTCACCGGCCCGTGATGGCCGTAAAAGTTGGCAAGCTGGTTCCATGGGGCTGCATTCTTGGGGTCCAATTCGCGCGCTTTTTCGAATTGCGGAATGGCCGCCTCTTCCTCCTTGGTGTCGGTCAAAAAGCTTCCGTACGCCAGCCGCACACCCGCATGGTCGGGATGGCGGGCGATGAAATCTTCGTAACCCTTTTTTATGCTTTCAAAGCGTTTGCGGATGCGGGCGTTCAAAACCTCCGGCGGGGTGCCTCCGCCTTGGGCGGCGAAGGAATCATTGTCGCGAATCCACCCGTCCACCTCGGTTTGGGCGGCGTCATCGTCCATCATCAGCTTGTGATATTCCTTGTCCACCGGATCATTGGGATCAGGGATGGAGACGGTCAAGCCGGTGGTCTGGGCCACCAGATTGCTGACGGCCGCCGGTTGATTTGTCGCTATCAGCGCGCCCAGCAGCCCTATGAGAAGATTGGTCACGACGGCAAACATAGCACGTCCCTACCGCGAGTCGAGCAGGGAAAAGTTTTGGGGGATTCTGCGGGAGCAGCTGAACACCATATCTGCTACTGGCGGCTGGAAAGCCGCCAGAATCCGTTGCTGGAAAGTGTGCGTTACACTGGTGGCGCAGCCTTTTCAGGCTGCGGGTTCACAGGTTTCCAACCGGGTGTTCCTGTTTCCATCCCGCAGCAGCTGCGCAACGACGGACGCGCGGGAATTGATAATGAGCCTTCAGGTTTTCGGGCGTTGCTGCGGGTCGCAGACCCGCGCTCCGCTGAAAGGCGGGTTACTGTCAGTCTCGGTGATGGTGGCATGGCCAAAATGCGACCTCACGCGGGTTGTGGGGGAAGAAATTTTGCGCAGAGGAGTGCAATTCCAAATGGCTGTGGTATTTCTTTGAAGCATGGAACTTGATTTGGAAGGAAAACACGCGGATCGCGCCTACGCCATCCTGGCTTCGCTGGTGACGCCGCGTCCGATTGCGTGGGTGACGACCTTGGGGCCGGATGGGGTGGTGAATGCCGCGCCGTTCAGCTTTTTCAATCTGCTGGGGGCCAATCCGCCGATTCTGGGGATTTGTCCGGGCGACCGCGAGGACGGGACGCCGAAGGACACGGCGCGGAACATCCGGCTGGGGCATGAGTTTGTGGTGAACCTGGTGGATGAAGCATTGGCGGAAGCGATGAACCGGACGGCGGCGACGTTGCCTTACGGGGTGAGCGAATTAAAGAGCGCCGGCTTGACGGCCGCAACCAGTTCAGTGGTGAAGCCGCCGCGCATCGCGGAAGCGCCGGCGAGCCTGGAATGCCAGGAATGGGGCACGCTGCAGATTGGCGGGAACCGGCTGATGATCGGATTGATCAAGCGGGTGTGGGTGCGGGATGAATTGTTTGACGCCAAAACATGGCGAATCCGGAGCGAGCTGTTTCACGTGATTGGGCGCATGGCGAGTCCGAACTGGTATTGCCGGACGCGGGACAGGTTTGAGATGGTGCGTCCGGGGTAGCCGTTCTGCTTGACTGGCGGGGCGGGTTCTTTAAGCTGAGCGACAACACAAATCCAATATGACTTTCAAAAAAATCATCGTTCTGGGGCTTTGCGTCATGGCGGCGCTGGGCGTAACTTCGTCAGTGAAGGCGGAAAACAAAATCCCGGAGGAATGCAAGACGGGCGGCTTTTTCATCGGCTGCCAGGCTTATACGTTCAACCGTTACTCGGTGTTTGAAGCGATTGAAAAAACGGCAGCGGCGGGCGGCAAGGTCATTGAGTTTTATCCGGGGCAGAAATTGAGCAAGGAAGAGCCGAACATCAAATGGGACCACAACGCTTCGCCGGAAACCATCCAGAAAGTGAAGGACAAGCTGGCGCAATATAAAATTAAAGCGGTGAATTATGGCGTGGTGGGTATTCCCAAGGACGAGGAGCAGGCGCGGAAGCTGTTTGAATTT
>JAQGPB010000653.1 GCA_028293265.1 Pedosphaera sp.
TATTGACCGTTTGAGACCATTAAGTGCGTCCGCAAAGGAGGCAAATTCGAAATTGCAGCGCTTTGAACCATAATGCAATTTTCCAGTGTTTTGCATATGGTTTGTTTATGGTTTCTTCAGATTGAAGCAATAATTACTACGATATGGACCTTGATCCTGCCGGATGAATTGAAATCTGGCGGCAAGAGAGGGATTCGAACCCACGGGAATAATGCTTCATTCACTGCTGTTCAAACAGCCCAGTTTTATTGGTTTTTGCACGGTGATGAATGACTGACGCAAGGGTCAGGGCACAATCATGACCCGGTAATACTTGCTGACCGGATCGGGGGTCGGATCAAGGAAAAACGATGCCCCGCCATTTCCGGGAATGGTTCCGCTGACCGGGACGAACGGCATGTTCAAATTCGTCGTCGCCTGAACTTGGTAATTCAAGTTCGAGATGCTCCCCCATACGATTGTTTCTCCCGATTGCCCGCCTGAAAAGGCAGCTATGCCGAAACTGGGGTTGACGACCAGCACCTGGCGCGTGGCGGTCAGCTTGAGGGAGTTGTTGGTGAAAACGACCACGATGCTGTTGGATCCCGGTGTCGCGCCGCTCCAGTTGTATTGCAAAGTGCTCAGCCCGAACCCGCAATCTGACCCGCCAATGCTGTAAAGCGGCGAGCCGTTCGTTGTGACGCGCGGCCGGAGGACATTATTGACATATACCGAGAAAGGCGCGGGATCATCGGCGGCCAGGTTTGAACTAAAGCAGGACTGGATGGTGTAAACGGAGTTGCTGGTCAGATAGAGCGTTTGGCCGTCCATGTTCGGAGAAGTGATGGTCAAGGTTTGTGGCGGTGCCTGGGTGTTGATAGTCCGCGTCAGCGTGGTGAAACGATTCGTATAAACACCCGTGGTCAGCTTGTTCAAATGCACCGTAATCGTGGCCGTTCCAACGCCCGGCACCGCGGAGTAGTTGAAACGATATTCCTGCGGCAGACCGGGATATTGCTGGTTGAGCGAACCGGACGGAACGACGGCTGAGGCAGAAACAAATGCCGGCGCGCCGTTGCTCAGGCCGTTGCCATTGGGAAAACCCGTCACGCCGTCGTCATTGTTGGTGGTGCCGTCGGAAATATTATACGTCACACCCGCGGTCGTCGTGTCCGTCCGCACCACGACGGTGTAAGTTGCGTTGGAGAGGGTGGCGCCATCCGGCGTTGGGAAGGCAATCACGCCCGTGGGTAATTGCGCGTCATAATAAAAAGTTTGCAGGAAGGTGTTATAGACGCTGGCTTTGCCCGAACGCGGCAGGAAAGTCCGCGCCCGCGCGATGTGGAAGCCTTCCTGCAATCCATTGGTCGTGTTGTTCGTGTTCAGATCGTTGTGCAGCCAGATCAGCGCGTTGGTGGGATTGAAATTCGTGATGGCGTATTGCGTGAGGCCAAAAAGTTTTGAACCGGAGGACTCCGAGTCGGAAATCGGCTGCGAAACATTGTTATAGAACAACCCCGCCTTGTAACGAACAGTCGCGCCATTGGTCTGGCCCGGAATCACTGCCTTCCACCACTCAATATTGTTGGTCTGGCCGTCGTGGTTTGCAAAATTCGCCCGCGCCACTTGCGTGCTCCCCTGCCCCACCCCGAAGGATCCCTCCGGATTGGTGCCATCGGTCGTGTAATAAACATTGCAACTGTTCGCCTGAAACAGGAAACCAACCTTCACCCAAACCTCCGCGCTCTGGCCGGCGGCGGGGTTTAAGGGATTGAGTTGCGTCGGCGGATTGGTGCCCAAGGCAGTCACCGCGTTCGTCGGGTCATGGAACACCCATGCAACGGTTTGGTTGGTGATGCCCGCGCCATAACCCGCGCCGGACACCACCGTTACAATGTTGGTGCCGACGGTATAATAATACTTTTCAGCGTCGGGCGAAACGATGTTGTTGCTCAAAACATTTCGCGCCGCGAATTTTTCCGGCCCATTCTGGAATTGGAATGCCATCTGTTCATATCCAAGAAACACGTCATCCATGTAGCCCGGTTTGTTGTCGCGCAAGTCGGCGCCATTCGTCGGCCCCAGTCCCATCTGACTGTTGAGATCCACGCCGCCATCCAGCTTCACAAGCGCGTTCGCCGCAGAGGCGTCATTGCGAACCACGATGTCAAACGGCGCATTTGTCAGCACCGGAATGTCTATGGCGTAAGTCAGGTTCGAAACGTTCATTCCGCCAACCACATTTCCGTATGGATCAACACTGCCCCGCCGCTGAAACGGGTAAATCGGATTGAAGCCGGCATCGCCATTCGTCCCGTCCTGGCGTAAGATCGTCAGTCGCGGCGCGATGATGCCCCCCTGGCGGAAGGTCACTGCGTCCTGCAAGCTCGCGCGACTCGCCTCCGGCCATTGATACGCGTAGATGACATAACCGCCGCTGGGAACCGTCAATTCCACCGCGCCGCCGTTCGGGGCGAGGGTCTGTCCGCCCACATAAATCAGCCGGTTTTGCGGCGTCGGGTCATTCGCCGTCGAAGTCGCGCTGCTGGTGCTTTGCGTCGCGCCATGGACGAGCAGCTTCGCATAAGCCCGGTCCTGCCCGGAGGAAGTCTTGACCATTTCCACCAGCACCGAGCCGGGCGGAAAACCGACCGCGATGCCCACGCCGCGTGAATTGGACACCGGCTTTCCGCCGTAATAACCATCACTGGGCCGCGCAATGCCATCATCAAAACTGATGTCGCCCGGGTAACCGTAATTGTCATTCATTGCGAAGAGCGCCACGTCCTGGAATTGCGGCTGCGTGCTGGTGCCTTCCCGGTTGTCGTAGCGTTCAAAAACCACCGTGTCGCTGTCGCTCCAGCGCGGCCACGTCAGCCCGCGGGCGACCTGATGATGCAGCCACGCCAGTTCCGGCATCTGGTTGTCGCCGAATTCGCCGAGGTAATTCGCATTGGCAATGGAGGGAAAGTAACTCGGCGCGCCGGATTGGTTATAGTTATCCGAGTAAATGACGCCGATCCCCTGCTGGATGGAGTAATACGCGTCCTGCAAATCCCGGTGGTTCGCATAGGAACCGGAGGCGTCCTGGTTCTGCGCGTATTGGATTCCCTGCGTCACCGGGAAACAATAGTACGTCGTGCTGTTTTCCGAATCGTACTGGGAAGGCGGGTTGTAACCCGGCGAATCCAGCCCGTAAAGGCCCGTGCTGCCGTTGCCCAGATTGCCGTTCATCACATTATGCAATGGCGTGTTCAACAGCCGCATGCCCGTCGAGATGTATTCCGACATGCTGGGCGGCGCGCCGAGATGTTCGCCAAAAAGCAACGCGTCGTTGCGCGGCGCTTCCGAATCGAAACAACTGTTCCGCATGTCATCCTGCTCGACATACCCGTTGCCGGTCACGTTGCTGCCATAACCATGCGTGTAGTCGTACATGGCCTGGATGCCGCCCACATACCCGTTGAAGCTCGGGCTGTAATCGCCGAAAAACCCCGAGGGCACGTGCTTCACCGCGTCCAACCGGAAGCCGTCGCACTTCGTGGTGTAAAGCGTCCACATCGCGGCGCGGATAAGATACATATTTACATCCTCGGCCACCGGTTGGCCCTGCCCGTCGAAGGGATGCCACGGCCCGCCGATGGACGGCAGGTTCGTATCCATGTAAAGCGCGGGGCTTTTGGGCTGGCGGATGAAAGAAAGCTTCGGCGTAGTGCTGCCCAGCGTCGGGCCAAAGTTGTCATTGACCGGTCCCGTCTCATTGGCAATGTCCACCAACCCGGACAACGACTCATTCTGCACGTCCCACTGGTTGTTGTAATCCTGTACATCAGGCCAGTTGGTGTAATGACCGCCCGCCCCGGTTTGGAGATGAAAATCCTGCGGCACCATCGCCGGATAAAAATTGGTCGGCGTCTGCGAGTTGTAGCCCGGCACCGGATTGCCGCGATGGTTCATTACATTGTCAAAATAAACCCGGATGCCAAAGCGATGCGCCAGTTGGACCATTTGCAGGCACTGCGCCTGCGTCCCATATCGCGTCGGCACCGTCCCCGCCTGGTTCAACGAGCCGAGATCAAACGGGTCGAACAAATCATAGCCGACGGAATAACCCCCGCTCGCGCCCTTCGCCGGGTTCGGCAGCCAGAGACTGTCATAACCGGCCTCGGCGATTTCCGGCATTTTTTGCATGACCTGGTTCCAGGTGCAGTTGAACAGCTCAAGCATTTGCTCGGCGCGTCCCGGTGCCGCCAGCAAAACCAACAGGCAGATCAAACAGGGCCAGACGCGCAGAGTTCCAATCAAAATACGGCCCCGATGACTGGGCCCATGGCTGCTGGCCGCAGGCGCTTTCAGCAGTGTTGTTCTCAAAAGATTCCTTCAAAAGTGCGGACACAAAACATGGGCATTTACACTCCATACCAACCAGGGGAACGACCGTCCACCGCATCTTTGTGCGGTGGAGTGGCGCATCTCATTCTATTGTGCCGGTGCGCGGACTCATGGTTGTTGAATTCTTAAACGGGTAGCGTCGAGCCTCCGGCTCGACTGTGTTAAGGCAAGTGATTGCCCGTTTAATATTTCCACAACCATGAGTCCGCTTAAAGGCGAACCAACCCGGCCGGCCGGATTGTTTCCCACGGTGACCGGCAAGCCATCCTTCATACGCCCCTGAAACCGCCCGTTGCATCGAGTTTTTTCTCGTTCCCCCCGCACCGCACAAACATGCGGTGGATTCTCAGGCCGCCAATGCTTATCATCCAATCATGAACACCCGAAATTCTTTGGCGAGCCTCCGACCCGGCGTGTCTCGTCATGACTCGCAAAACGGAACTTGTCCCGGCCACCCGGCGGCCGGCGAAAGCTGAATTTGGTGCTTAAGACATCGTCAGATAACAGCCCGGCTTAACGAGCAACAACTCATATATGAAAATAACCATCAGCAAATGTGCAATGCGGTCATGCATTTTAATCACGGCCTTCGGACTGCTGTCCGGTGCGGCCAGGCTCCAGGCCCAGACTGGCGGGGACAAGATTTTTGCCGGCGATGGACGCACGGATTGGGGCGGCCCCATCGGCAAGGCCACCTTGGAAATCAGCGATGACACCACCAACCTCAGCGGAAAACTGACCGTTACCCAGGGCAACACCGGCGGGAACGTCCTCGTGCTTTATTTGCAGACCGGCACCAATGGGGGGTTCGCAAATACGTCTGGTTTCGCCGACGCCAACGACGGAATCCGGCAGGCCATTTCCGGTTACAGCGGTTCGCAGCGGAGCACGCTGACCTTTCTTGCGGGTTTTCGACCCGCCTATGCAGTCGGAATTCAGCCGGGCACTTTTGGCGGTCTCTGGAGCCTTGCCAACGGCGGCGGTAACAGCCTGCCCTTCATCACCAGCGTGAATCTGAACCCCAGTAGCACCTCCCCGGCCGTTTACACTTTCAATTTCAGCCTGGCGAACGTCGGCCTGACCAATGGGCCGGCCGTGGTTGGCAAGACCATCAAGATTCTGGGTACTTTCATTTCCAACACCGGCTACCGTTCCCCTGAATCCATCGCCGGGGACACGGATGGGACGACCGGGTATGCTCCCACTGCCCAAACAGCCTTCGTCACCTACACGGTTGGCACCATTCCCACGGTGACTTATCCCGTGACTTTCCAAGTGGACATGGGCAATTGCATCGCCAACTCGCTGTTTAATCCAGGCAGTGACACGGTGATCGCCAGCGGCAGCTTCAACGCAAGTGACCTGTCCTTTGCCCTGACCCCGAGTGCCAACCCTAACATCTATACGGCCACCTTTAATGACTCCAATACGCTTGGCACCATTGAAACTTATAAATTCACCATTCTGCCCGGCGCCGGCGGCAGCCTCCCCGAAGCGACTGATGCCCGGTCATTCACGCTCACCAACACCCAGACGCTCCCGTTGGTCTATTTCAGCGATTTTGCGCCCGCCACCAATGCCACGGCACCCCTGACCTTCAGTGTGAACATGGGACCGGAGACGTTCGCCGGGAATTTCAACCCGGCGAATGGCGACACGGTTTATGCCTACGGTGTCTTTGACCAGAACGCGGCGCTTGCCTGGGCGCCCACCACCGCCCTGACACCCTCCACCACCAACACCAATGTGTATGTCGGCACGATTGGTGACGGAAATTATCCCGGCACTTTCGGCCAGTACAAGTTCGTTTATCATTCCAACACCAAAGGCCAGTACATTTACGAAAGCACCCCCAACCGGGACTATTTTACCCCCGCGACCTCTAACAGCTTCCCGACGGTATTTTTCAACAATGCCTCCAACGCCGTGCTCGTATCGTTCAATGTGGACATGAGCACCGAGATTCAATTCAGCCGTT
>JAQGPB010000657.1 GCA_028293265.1 Pedosphaera sp.
GCCATAATCCTGTATGCCGAGCGCGAAATTATCGAAGACCAAGCAATCCTCAATGTGCTTCACCGCCGGGGAGATGTTCTGGCCATAAATCCCATGACCGTGGCTGCGGTCGGACCCTTGCCAGCCATTGAAATACGAGAGCGTGCCGTAGATTTCTGTATTGCCCGCAGCGGCGTCAACGCCAATGCCGCCGCCAATGTTGTCGTGAATGACCAGATTGATGAGCTTGCAATTGGGCGCCTGCAGATCAACGCCGCTCACCGTGAAATCATTGGTAATACCGTCATAGTTTTCGTACCATGTTGTGGGGAAAGGGCCGGCCTGCGGGCTGACACGGGTGGGAATGGCACCGTTGCCGAATTGCTGCGAGTCCATGATTTCGAAACCCCAGTAATTGACCCAGCCGCCCGTGTATTGCCCCAGGTTGCCATCAATGGTCGCGCGTTGTCCGGGATATTGACGGACGGTAATGGGGCGGTTGCTCGCGCCGGCGAGCGTGCTGACGAATTTAGTGGGCCGATTCGCGGTGCGATAAGTCCCGCCAAGCAGCCAAAGTGTGTCTCCCGGATGCACGGCAGCGGGTTGGTTCAGCGCCGTTGGCAAATCCCAGGGGTTGTTCCAGCCTCCATCACCTGTCGCCGAACCCGCAGGCGAAACGTAAAAATCCGTCGCCATCACTGCCGACCAATGGAATGCAAGCAGCATCGCCAACACAAATGGTTTGCGTCGTCGGTTGCCGCCTTGCGGGTAAACGGAATCATTTCTCACATAAACTCAGGCCGGTGTTGAAACGGACGGGCGCGGGCGGAGATTCCTGCGTTCCAACGGCACCAGACTGGGAACAGATGGGTCGCCGATTTTGGTTTCCTTTTTCTCCAACCACCGGCTCATTGCGGTGATGGTCGGCGAATCAAAAACGTCGCGCAGGCTCACTTCCACCTGGTGAAATTTCTCCAGCCGTGAAATGAGCTGCGTCGCCATCAGCGAATGGCCGCCCAGCAAGAAAAAGTTGTCATTCAGGCCGACTTGCTTCACGCCAAGCACCTCGCACCAGAGTTTCGCCATCGCCAATTCCGCCGGCGTGCTGGGTGGCACAAACTCTTCCGTCTCAATCCGGCCCTCCGGTTCCGGCAGGGATTTACGGTCCACCTTTCCGTTGGGAGTAAGCGGCAATGCGTCCAGCATCACGAAGGCCGCAGGCATCATGTAATCGGGCAATTGCCCGGCCAGCAAATCCTGAAGTTCCCGCGTTGTCGGTGGCGGTGGCTGCCGCGCCACCGCATAGGCAACCAGTCGTTTCCCGCCCGCTTGATCATCGCGGGCGGTGACGGTCGCCTCGCGCACGTTGGGATGTCGGCGCAACACCGTTTCGATCTCTCCCAGTTCGATCCGAAACCCGCGAATTTTCACCTGATGATCCATGCGGCCCAAAAACTCGATTTTCCCGGACGCATGATGCCGCACCAGATCGCCGGTCTTATAAAGTCGCGCCCCCGTTTCGGTATGGAACGGATCGGCCACGAATTTTTCCTTGGTCAATTCGGGCCGGTTCAGATAACCGCGCGCCAATCCTTCGCCGCCAATATGCAGTTCGCCCGCCACGCCGATGGGCACCGGTTGCATCCGCGCATCCAGCACGTAAAATTGCGTGTTGGCAATGGGCCGGCCGATCATTGGGGAATCGCCCGGTTCCACGCGTGTGACGCCAGACCAGATGGTGGTTTCCGTCGGCCCGTACATGTTCCACAACGAGCCGCATTCGGGCAGCAACGCCTCCGCCAGATCGCGGCCCCACGCTTCCCCGCCGCACAGGACTTTCAATCGCGGGTTTCCCTGCCAGCCGGCTTCGAGCAACATCCGCCAGGTCGCGGGAGTGGCCTGCATCACTGTCGCTCTGCATTCTTGCAACAGCGCGGCGAGGCGTTTGGCTTCACGCGCGGTGTCGCTCCGCGCGATCACGACTTGCGCACCGACCGTCAACGGCAGCCACAATTCCAGCCCCGCGATGTCGAACGAAAGCGTCGTCACTGCCAGCAAAATGTCCGAGGCCGCGAGGCCCGGTTCGCGGCCCATACTGCAAAGAAAATTGACCAAGGCGCGATGGGAAATTTGCACGCCTTTCGGCTTGCCCGTTGAACCGGAGGTGTAGAGGACGTACGCGAGATTTTCCTGTGTGGCTCCCTGGATCGAATTGGTTTCGCTTTGCGTTCCAATGGCGCTGAGTTCGGGATCGAGACATATGACTCGCGGGGCTCCGGGCAGATTTTTGAGCAACGATTCCTGTGTCAGCAACATCGCAGCCCGCGCATCTTGGAGAATGAACTCCAGCCGCTCGGACGGATAATTCGGGTCCAGCGGAACGTAAGCGCCGCCCGCCTTGAGAATGGCGAGCAGGCCGATCACCAGTTCAAAGGAACGCTCCAGGCAAACGGCCACCAACGTTTCGGCGCCCACGCCCTGTTGTTTCAGATAATGCGCGAGGCGATTGGCCCGCTGGTTCAACTCGTGATAGGTGAGGCGTTGTCCATCGAAAGCAAGCGCGATTGCATTGGGATCATGGCGGACCTGGGCCTCGAAGAGTTGGGGCAGACATTCGTTTTGCGGAAAGCTCGCTTCGGTGTGGTTCCATTCCACCAAAATTCGTTGTCGTTCAGCGTCGTCCAAAACGGGCAGTTCGGCGATGGCGCGTTCGGGTTGCTTGATGGTGGCTTCGAGCAGGGTTTGCCAGTGGCCGAGCCAGCGTTGCATCGTTGGGGCTTCAAACAGATCAAGGTTGAAGCGGCAATCCAGCCGCAATTCCGCTTCCGTATCCACCACATCCACGCTTAAGTCGAAGACATTGAAGCCTTTAGGCGCGAGCGAAAATTCCGCTGCGAGTCCGGAGAACTGGACATCCCTTGGCGCGCGGATGACGTTGAACGACACTGAAAGCAGCGGCACGCGGCTCGAATCGCGCGGCAGGTTCAATTTCTGGATGAGGTTGCCGTAGGTGAAATTTTGGTGGTCGTGGGCATCGAGCATGAGCTGCTTGAGCGTTTGCAAATATGCGGTGAAGGGAAGGCCGCCCTCGCAGCGGCTGCGCACCGGCAGCAGGTTCACGCTATGCCCCACCAACTACCGGCCGTCGGGACCGGCTTCGCTGCCGCCGACGGCGATCTGACCGGCGGCGGGAATTCCAACGGCCAAATCCTCCTGTCCGCCCAGCCGGTGCAGCCAGACGTTGAGGCTGGCCAGCAGATAAGTGAAGAGCGTGACACCCTGGCGCGCGGCGGCCTCTTTCAAAGACTGATGCAGCGCCGGTTTCAGGGCAAGGCTTTCACAACCCGCGCGGTAACTTTGAGCGGCGGGACGCGCGTGATCGCCGGGCAGCTCGATCGGCGCGGGCGGATTGGCAAATTGCTTCAGCCAATACGCCTGGGCTTGAACGGAAGCAGTCCGGTTTTCCGGCGTGTTTTGCCATTGCAGGTAATCGCGGAATTGGAGGGCGGGTTTCAGCGCTTCAGACGCTCCGCCCACTCTCGCGGAATAAAGGAGGCCCAATTCGCGGAGCACGACGCCGATGGACCAGCCATCCATGACCAGGTGATGCGTGGCGAGCAGCAGGACATGTTCGCCTTCGGCGAGCCTGACGAGCTGTGCGCGCAGCAACGGGCCGCGGACGAGGTCAAAGGGCGTTTCATCCTCCACCCGCGCGATTTGGGCCAGATTCGAGTGCGAAGTGCGGAGTGCGGAGTGCGGAGTTTCGCGTCCGGTTGGGCTGGAGGCAGAAAGGTCCGTGAGCGAAAGTTCTATTTTGCCGGTCGGGGCAATTTTTTGGCCGGAGCCATCGGGCATGAACGTGGTGCGCAACGCATCATGGCGCGCCACCAGTTCGTCGAGCGACGCGCGCAAGGCATCCAGTTGCAGCGGGCCGCGCAGTTGGAGGCAGACGACCTGGTTGAACGCGCGCGAGGCGTCCTCGCCCCAACGGGTCGCAAGCCAGAGTTCCGTCTGCGCTTCGCTCATGGGCAGGGTCACAGCCTCGGCGGATTGGTCTTCCTTGGCGGCGTTGGGAGTCGGCGAACTGTCCCTGGCGGGCGCCGGCTGGGCCAAAACTTCCGTCGGCAACTGCTGGTCGAAGTAATTCGCCAGATCATCCAGCGTGGTCAAATTCTCCATCAATTGCCGAAACGTGATTTTGAGGCCGAATGTTTTTTGAAAAGATTGGCTGGCCTGGGCGAGAAAGAGCGAATCAAAACCCAGTTCCAAAAAGCTGACTGCGGGCGAAATCTCCGAGGCATTTTTGCCGGACAATTCGGCAAGCTGGCTGCGGAGCGTCGCGAGGACGCGCTCCTTGCGCGTGATCGCGGCTGCGCCTGAAGGCAGGTTTTCGTCAGAGGATAAATTCGCCGGTGTTGAACCCAATCTCCCGACCGGCGACGCATTGCTTTCGCGCGACGCCAAGGCCGGCTGCGCATAAGCGCGCGCACCCGGTTCGGCCCAAAAACGTTTGCGCTCGAAAGGATAAGTTGGCAGCGGAACGCGGCGGCGTTGGTGAGGTTGATGGAAGCCGGTCCAATCCACGGCCACTCCTGAAAGCCAGAGTTTCCCGAGGGCGTTGAGCATCGCGCTCACTTCCAGTTGCGGATCTTTCGACGCAGCCAGCGAGGAAATGACAGCTTGTCCGGGACCGTGGGCGGGATGCTGGCGCGCCAGCATGCCCAACGTCTGGCCGGGGCCAACTTCGAGCAAAACTTCATGCGGCTCCTTCAGCAATTCACCGACGCCATCGGCGAAGCGCACCGTCTGGCGGACGTGCCCGGCCCAATATTTTGGATTCGTGGCCTCGGTCGGAGTGATCCATTGCGCGGTGAGATTCGAAACATAAGGCAGGCTCGGCTCGCGCAAGTTTGTCTGCTGCAACAATTCGGTGAATGGCGCGATGACCGGGTCCATCATCGCCGAATGAAAGGCGTGCGAAGTTTGGAGCCGCCGGCCCGCGACCCCGCGCTCCGCCAACTGCCGCTCCAACCGGTCAATA
>JAQGPB010000026.1 GCA_028293265.1 Pedosphaera sp.
CAAGCATGCCGTGGCATATCGCCAGGTGTCGCTGGTGCTGAAGCGTCCGTCGGGCCGTGAAGCGTATCCGGGCGACGTGTTTTATCTCCACAGCCGTTTGCTGGAACGTTGCGCGCGCGTCAGCGAAAAATATGGCAACGGTTCCCTTACGGGCCTGCCGATCATCGAAACCCAGGCGGGCGACGTCTCGGCATACATTCCGACCAACGTGATTTCCATCACCGACGGCCAGATTTATCTGGAAACCGATTTATTCTATCAAGGTGTCCGGCCTGCCATTTCGGTTGGTTTGTCGGTGTCACGCGTCGGTTCCGCCGCGCAGATCAAAGCGATGAAACAAGTCGCCGGACGTATCAAGGGTGACTTGGCGCAATTCCGCGAGTTGGCGGCTTTCGCGCAATTCGGTTCCGACCTCGACGCCAAGACCCAGGCGCAACTCGAACGCGGCAAGCGAATCGTCGAAGTATTCAAACAACCGCAATACAACCCGCTCCCCGTCGAAGTGCAGGCTGCCATTCTATGGACCGTGCAAAACGGGTTCATGGACGATGTGCCGGTGGACAAGATCAAGGATTTCCAGAACAAGTTGACTGAATACCTGACCAGCCGAAAAGCCGAGTTGATGGGCAAAATTCTGAAGGAAAAGGCCCTGTCAGACGCGCTCATCGCAGAATTGAAGGCGGCGGTTACGGAGTTCAAGCAAACTTACAAGTAAATCCGGAGATTATTGTCACAAATGTTTATGGCCAATGAACCAGCAACAGCCCCGGAGGAAATGACGCCCATGGTCCATTTCATTCGCGGACGGCGGGTAATGCTGGATTCTGATTTGGCACGGATTTATGGCGTTCCGACGATGCGCCTGAACGAACAATTTAAAAGAAATCGGGAACGGTTTCCTGCCACTTATGCCTATCAGCTTACGCGAGAGGAATTTACAGCTTTGATATCGCAAATTGCGATATCAAAGAAAGGCCGTGGCGGACGGCAAAAGCTGCCCTGGGTTTTTACTGAGCACGGCGCGGTCATGCTTGCGTGTGTGCTCAAGAGTCCGGTGGCGGTTGAAGCCAGTGTGAGAGTGGTAAATGCGTTCTTTTATCTGAGGGAACAGCTTGCCGCAAATGCCGGGCTTGCGCAGAAATTTGCCGAACTGGAAAGTCGTCTGAACGGACACGACGAATCCATCACGGAGTTGTTTGAAGCCATCCGCCTGTTGCTTGAACTGCCAGCGTCGAAGACCCGTCGTGAAATAGGCTTTCACGTGAAAGAACTCAAAGAACAGGCTGTGAAATACCGTATTGGAAAAAGAAACTGACCCATGCCGAGCACACGCGACATACGCCGACGCATCAAGTCGGTCAAAAACACGGCGCAGATCACCAAGGCCATGCAGATGGTGGCGGCGTCCAAGATGCGCAAAGCCCAGCAGGCTGCGCTGGCGGGGCGGCCGTATGCCACGTTGATGAACGAGGTGCTGGGCGAGATCAGCGCAAGCAATGTTGATTTCCAGGACCCGCTGATGGAAAAGCGCGAGGTGAAAAAGCGCGCGCTCATCGTGGTGAGCACCGACAAGGGCTTGTGCGGCGGTCTCAACGGCAACCTGATGCGCGAGGCGGCAAAGTTCGACCGCAACACGACGATATTCATCGCCGTAGGCCGCAAAGGATCACAATTCATCGCGCGCACCAAGCGCAATCTGGCCGCCGAATTCACCTACAAGGACTCGCCGTTGTTTGCTGAAGCGCGGGCTATCTCCAAATTCGCGCGTGACTTGTTCTTGAATGGCGAAGCGGACCAGGTTGACATCTTGTACACGAGCTTTATTTCCACGCTGAACCAGAAGCCCGAGGTCATCCCATTTCTGCCGGTAAGTGAGATCAAGGGCGTTGGCGCCAGTGTGCATGACGAAGCGAAATTGGAAAAGGGAAACCTGGAATTTTTGTTCGAGCCGGGACCCCAGGAAGTGCTCGGCGCGTTGCTGCCACACTATCTGAATTTCCGTGTTTATCAGGTGCTGCTCGAAGCCAAGGCGAGCGAACACAGCTCCCGCATGGTTGCAATGAAGAACGCCACTGACAATGCCAAGCAGATTCTCAAGGACCTGACGCTCGAGTACAACAAATTACGCCAGGCGAATATCACGAAAGAACTTTTGGAAATTACCAGCGCCGCGATGGCGATGAGTTAGAACTAGATCACATGAATAAAGGCAAAATCGTTCAAATTATCGGTCCCGTCGTGGACGTGGAGTTCACCGGCAAGGTGCCCGCGATTTACAATGCATTGATTGTGCAATACACGGTGCTGGGCAATCCCGTAAAGCTCACGCTGGAAGTTCAGCAGCATCTGGGTGACACCTGGGTCCGCACCGTCGCCATGTCCTCGACCGAGGGCCTCAAGCGCGGCGTCGAAGTCACGGACACTGGCGCGCCCATTTCCATGCCCGTTGGCGAAGCCGTGATGGGGCGCGTGTTCAACGTGACCGGCGAACCGGTGGACGAGCAGGGCCCGGTGGCGGCGGACAAATATCTGCCGATTCACCGCGCGCCGCCGCCGCTGACGGATCAATCCACTTCGCCAAATGTTTTGACCACCGGCATCAAGGTCATTGACTTGATCTGCCCTTTCTTGAAGGGTGGCAAGGTCGGCGCGTTCGGCGGCGCCGGTGTCGGCAAGACCGTCGTCATCATGGAACTGATCAACAATATCGCCAAGCTGCACGGCGGTATTTCGATGTTCGCGGGCGTCGGCGAACGCACGCGCGAGGGAAATGATCTTTACTTTGAAATGGCCGAAGCGGACGTCATCAAGTGCGAGAAGGACGAGAAAGGCCACTTGAAGCGCGGCGCCAACGGGTTGCCCATCTTGAAGCCAGGCTCCCGCATCGGCCTGGTTTACGGCCAGATGAATGAACCGCCCGGCGCTCGTTTGCGCGTGGCATTGTCCGCTCTGGCGGTCACGGAATATTTCCGTGACGAAAAGAACCAGGACGTGCTGCTGTTCATTGACAACATTTTTCGCTTCTCGCAGGCCGGTTCCGAAGTGTCCGCCTTGCTGGGCCGCACGCCGAGCGCTGTCGGTTATCAGCCGACGCTCGCCGCCGAAATGGGCGACTTGCAGGAACGCATCACCTCGACCAAGAAGGGTTCGATCACTTCCTTCCAGGCCGTGTATGTGCCAGCGGACGACTTGACCGACCCCGCGCCGGCAACGACTTTTGCGCATTTGGATGCGACCATCGTGCTGGAGCGTTCGATTGCCGAGTTGGGCATCTTCCCGGCCGTGGACCCGCTGGCCTCGAACTCGCGCGCCTTGACTCCGGAAATCGTGGGCCAGGAACATTACGACGTGGCTCGTGGTGTGCAGCGCGTATTGCAGCGTTACAAAGACTTGCAGGACATCATTGCCATCTTGGGCATGGACGAACTGTCGCCCGAAGACAAGCTGACCGTGTTCCGTGCGCGCAAAATCCAGCGCTTCCTGAGCCAGCCGTTTACGGTGGCGCAGGTCTTCACCGGTCGCGAAGGCAAACAGGTGCCGGTGGCCGAAACCGTGAAGAGCTTCAAGGAAATCCTCGAAGGCAAACATGACGACGTGCCCGAAGGCAATTTCTACATGAAGGGCGGCATCGCTGAAATCAAAGAAGCCTGATGACCGTGTGAGCTGGTGGTGTTCGCCATCAACTCTCAACCATCAACTCTCACCTTTTAAATGGCCAATACGCTGAAACTTGAAATCGTGACTCCGGAGGGCAGGACCTTTCCGGCGATGGATTCAAACGGAAAACCTGAGTCTAATGATGTGGACATGGTCACGCTGCCGGGAGTCGAGGGCGAGATGGGGATTTATCCCCTGCATGTTCCGCTCATGACGCAGGTGGTGGCGGGTGAAGTCATCGTTCGCAAAGGCGGGCGCGATTTTTTTCTGGCCATTGGCGATGGCTTCGTGGAAATCACCGGCGAACGCGTGGCGGTGATGACCGACATGGCGATCAAGGCCGAGAACATTGACGAAGCCAAGGCCGAAGAGGCCCGTCGCCGGGCCGAAGCGCGGCTGGCCGAGAAGCTGGACGACGAACAACTGGGCATGGTCAATGCGGCTCTCGCGCATTCACTGGCGCAATTGAAGGTCAAGCGTCGGACTCATTCTTAGGTCATCGGATTTTCAGCTTGGACAAGTTTTCCGCGGGCTTGGGCCAGTTCATTTTCAATTTCTCCAAAACTTTGACCATGGCCTCGGCCACGACATAGTCGCGATACCATTTGTGATCGGCGGGCACGATGTGCCAGGGAGCATAATCGGTGCTGCACCGGTTGATTGCATCTTCGTAGGCGTTTGCATAATCCTTCCAGTAGGCCCGCATCTTCAGGTCGTTCAGTTCGAGCTTCCAATTCTTGGTCGTGTCCTTGATCCGCGCTTCCAGCCGTTTGGCTTGTTCCTCCTTGCTGATGTGCAGGAAGAATTTCAGCACGATGGTGTTGTTCTGGGTCAGGATTTTTTCAAATGCGTTGATCTGGTCATAACGCTTCGACCAGACTTCCTGCGGCTGAAGCTTGAGCACCCGCACGACGAGCACGTCCTCGTATTGCGAACGGTTGAAGACGCCGATGTTGCCGTAGCGGGGCGTTGACTTGTGAATCCGCCAGAGAAAATCGTGGGCCAGATCTTCGCTGGTGGGTGTTTTGAAATTGGTGGTTTCGACGCCGGCCGGCGTAACGAACTCCAGCACCCGTTTTCCGGTGCCGTCCTTGCCGCTGGTGTCCATGCCTTGCAGCAGCAGGATGAGCGAATGCGTGCGGTTCGCGTAGAGGAGATGCTGCAGTTCGCCGATGCGCATACAGAGACGCGTGGTTTCTTCGCGCGTTTCCTCCTTGTTGAGGCCGTCGTGGAAGCCGGGGTTGAAATCGCGGAGCCGGATTTTGGAGGTGATTTTGAATGGTTGCGACATGGTGTCGGTAATCATAGCACAAACTCCGGGTGGAAATCACCAGAATAAATGACCTCCTGGCGGCTCTGTGTTGAATTGCAGAAAGTGACATGTCGGGCGTAGAATGAACTCATGAAATTGAATGAGGTGCAGAAAGCGGCGCAGGAACAATTCGCAAAGCAAAGCCACCGTTACGGGCAGGGGCATATTTTGGAAAATGTGGAGGACGTCAAGATTGCCGTGGAGCAACTCCCATTGCCCGCCCAGGCCAAGGTAATCGACCTGGCGACCGGCGGCGGCCATACGGGACTTTATCTCGCCAGCCTGGGGCACGAAGTCACGCTGGCCGACATTGCCCAACCGATGCTCGAACGCGCCGCCAAAACCGCCGCCGAGCGCGGCTTCCGGGTCGAGACGCGGCAACACGCCGCCGAGGAGTTGCCCTATTCCGACGCGCAGTTTGATCTGGTCACCTGCCGCGTGGCCGCGCATCACTTCAGTTCGCCGGCTGATTTTATCCGTGAAACGGCCCGCGTTTTGAAGCGCGGCGGATTCTTTCTGCTGATTGACGGTTCGGTGGCGGACGACGAACCGGAAGCCGAATCCTGGCTGCACGCGGTCGAAAAACTCCGCGACCCCAGTCATCATCGCTTTCTCACGCCGCGCGCTTGGAGCAATTTGTGTGCGGCCAACGGACTCGCGGTGCGGAGCGTCGTGCTGAATCCGTTCAAACAGCCGGATCTCAACTGGTATTTTGAAACTGCCGCCACGTCGCCGGAAAACCGCCGGCAAGTTTTGGAACTGATCACCCACGCGCCGGATTCCGCGCGCCGGCTTTTCAAGCTCGGCGAAGAGGATGGAAAGATTGTCTGGTGGTGGCAACGACTGACGTTGGTGGCGGAGAAGAGTTGAGTTCATTGCGGGGCGTATCTGACACTGTTCTTGATTGGGTCGTTGGCGAAACAGGGACAGGCGACTGGAAAGTCGCCTGAACCCGCACACTGGAAAGTGTGCGCTCCGGTAACGCAGGCTTTCCAGCCTACGGGTTCCGGGGACTTTCCAGTCCCCAGAGGAGAACAGTGTCCAGATGCGCCCTT
>JAQGPB010000029.1 GCA_028293265.1 Pedosphaera sp.
TTTCCTCCAATTCCTCCAGCGCCTTGGCGGACGGCGCGACGCCCCGACGCTGGTGTTCGTCACGCATCATGTCGAAGAAATCATGCCGGTGTTTTCGCATGCATTGATTTTGAAAGCCGGGCGGGTGCTCGCTGCCGGCAAAAAATCCCCGGTGCTCAATGCCGGCAATCTTTCGCGCGCTTTCAACACCACCATCGCCCTCAGCCTAGAGTCGCGCCGCTATGCCTTGGCCGTACGGCGCGTTTCGCGGCAGGTGCTTTGAGCCGGGGTGGCTCGTGCGTCCGCAACAACATCCGCTCGATTTCCCGGGCGATATCCACGAGGCCGTGAAAGCTTTCCGGCATGGTGAAGTAGGCATCCATGCCCATGCGCCCGGCCTGGCGCCGATGCTCCGGGAGCGGCGAGCAGGTGAGGACTATGCGCAACGGTCGTTTAAACCCGTCCATGCCCATGGCGGCGAGGAGCTTCACGGTTTCGAGGCAGGGCATGCCCAATTCCGTGATGACCACTTCCGGAAATGGAAACCTCGACCGGTTGGAATAAGAACCTTCGCCCACCAAATAGCGAAAAGCTTCCCGACGGGTGGTGACGGTGTGAATCATCTGCAAGGTTTGCGTCTGCCGCATCGCGCAGGCCAGCATGATGCCGTGCTCGGCAAAATCATCCGCCACGAGCACCCGGAATTTATGTCGCCCCCTGTTCATGCCAAAAACTCCCTTTCCTTTGACATCCCGGCAACCCGATGCCATACGACGCCGTTAATGTTTTGGTGCAGCTCCATGGTCTGGCAATAATGAGCTTTTGGCACCGTGAAGGGAATGGGGAGTTTTCCACTGCAATTTTGGGAAAAACCCCATATCCGACTTGTTCAGAGCGTAGCCGGAATCATGCAGTTAAAACTGCGGATAAACGCAGATGGACATAGAGAGGTAGCGAGGCTTGAGCATTTTTTTCGGTTCTGCCATGCCACCGTTTGGTGAGAGAATTGGGATGCTGCATCCTCGATAGGGACTGCTCGGGCGGGGCGCCCTCGTATGCGCCCGAGGCGGGCGCGCTCCCCAACTCCTACTGAATGGTTCCGGCTAAGGAATAAGCGGCCTCACTCCATGAGCCCGGAAACATCGAACATCGAACATCGAACATCGAATGGGGCGAGGGAGAAAAAGGCTCGCGGGGACGCCCGCCCCACCCGCGCTGGAACAGTTCACCATCTTGGCGATGGTTTTGGAAAGGATCGTAATGATTGGGTTATAGGGGAAACACCCCATTTGACAGGGGTGCTGCCAAGGTTATGTAGTAGTATTGGCAAGCATAAAGTGCCAATAATCAATAACCTAGACGACGAAGGATTATGGAAAACCGAGTGATGCTGCTGGCGGAAGACAATGATGACGAGGTATTCCTCATCAAGCGTTCCCTGAATAAAAGCGGCGTGCTGATGAACATGCAGGTGGTGCATAACGGGGAGGAGACCCTGGCTTACCTGCGGGCCGAGGGCAAATATGCGGATCGCGGCCAATTTCCTTTTCCCAACTTCCTGCTGCTCGACATCTCGATGCCGCGGATGAATGGCCTTGAAGTCCTGGAAGCCATTCGCAACGACCCCGCGCTGACGCGCCTGACGGTGGTCTTTTTCACCTGCTCCGAGCATGAGGACGACATCCTCCGGGCATCGGACCTGCACGCCAACTCTTACCTGTTAAAACCCGCCGATCTCACCAACCTGGACGAACTGCTGCATCTGTTGCAGGAGTATTGGATTTGCCGCAATCGCCGCGGCCCATGTTCCGTGGAGTGCGGGTAGAACTGGGCCGTAACCATGCTGGCGGGTCAGAACGCTGAACCCGCCCGTGCCTCGCGGGGCGAGGGAGAAGAAGGCTCGCGGGGACGCCCGCACCAACCGCGCTGGAATATTTGGGCTGGCCTTTACTAGTTGGGAGCGGATGCGCCCGCAATGCTTCACCGGCCCTTATTTCAATTCGCGGAAGCCAAAGAGCTTGTCACGCTTGATGATCTCGACCACGGGGGGCGGCACCATGGTTTCCCATGAAGGATCGTAGGTCTGGATGCGGGCCAGCACATCGCGCGAAAAGATCGGCAGATATTCGACGTTGTGCTTCTCGATGGATTCCACGCAACGGTTCTCAATGAGGTAGGCGTAAAGATTTTGCAGATGCGGCGCGACTTTCATGTTTTCCGCCGTGGTCACCCTGCCGGTCACCGGATCGCGCCAGGGATAAACGTAGAGTTTCACCGAATTTTTGAACAAGCGGCCCAGCGATTCCAGCAAACCGCCTTCGAGATCGGTGTAAAATTTCTCGTCAAAAATCTCCTTCAAGCTCGGGATGCCCAGCACGAGGCCGATGCCCTTTTGCGTGTAGCGCGACAAATAGGCCACCAGCTTGTAGTAACGCGCGTAGTTGGAAATCAGCACCGTCTTGCCCAGCGCGCTCAACACATCCACGCGCTGGAGAAAATCCTTGTGGTCCACCGCGCCGTCGGACAGCAGGTTGCGCAACGTCATCTCCATCAGCACGGCGGGCTTTTCGTCCTTCATGCCTGACGCGAGCAGAAACTGCTCGAGGCCCCGGTCCAGCATGTCGAGCGTCGTATTGGTCACCGGGCGGAAGCTGCCGCGTTCGACCAGCACCGGCTTTTTGTAAAGAATGTCGGTCGGCTGGACCACTTCGCCATCGGAGGTGAACATGGCGGCATCGGTCAATCCCTGCTGCACCAGTTGGAGGCTCATCAGGCGGTTGTCCAGGCCAGGAAATGCCGGCCCGGAAAACTTGATCATGTCCACTTCGATGCGGTCCTTCGTCAAGTCGTCCATCAGCGACTTGATCAAAACCGCCGGCTCCTTGTAATGGTAAAACGCCCCGTAAATGAGGTTGACGCCGATGATGCCGAGGGCCTCCTGCTCGCGCACATTTTCGTGGTCGAGCATCCGCACGTGAATGATGATTTCGGAAGGCTCTTTCTTGGTCTCGCTTTGAAAGCGAATTCCCAGCCAGCCATGCCCTTCTTCATGCCGCGTGAAACTATGGGTCGCCACGGTGTCCGCGAACACGAAGAATGTGCAGCGGTCGCCGCGCGCGGCATTCAACCGTTCCAGCACGAGGTTGAATTCGTAATCGAGCATGGACTGCAACCGCTTCCGGCTCACATACCGTTCGCTCGGCCCGTAAATCGCGTCGCTCACCCCCATGTCGTAGGCGGAGATGGTTTTTGCGACCGTGCCGGCGGCGCCACCCACGTGAAAAAACCACCGCGCCACTTCCTGACCCGCGCCAATTTCCGCGAAGGTGCCGTAGCGTTTTGCGTCCATGTTGATCTGGAGCGCCTTTTGGTTGGTATCAATTTTTTCGCTGTTCATGTGATCTGTTTGCTT
>JAQGPB010000033.1 GCA_028293265.1 Pedosphaera sp.
GCCAGCTTCCCATCGCGCAGGGTTATTTGCTGGTAAGTTCCGAACCAGCCGGCGGCACGGTCAGTTACCGCGTGGACGGCGGTTTGGAAACCGTCATTGGAGTGACCGACACCATCCCCAGCCTGCCGCTGGGCCATCACGTTACCATCACGATGGCCAAGGCCGGTTATACGTCCATCACGAAAAGCTGCCTGTTCCAGCGTTCGGGCGATATGATAGAATTTGGCACGCTCAAACCAACCCTGGCCGCGTTGACCGGCCAATTGCATCAAGCCGCCGAGACGGGCGACGTGCCCAGCCTTGAAAAAATCCTCACGAAATATTCCGCTGAGTTTCCGCTGCTGGTGGACCAGCCATCGCCGAACGAAGGCGATGCTCCCACGGCATTGCTGGCCGCCGTGCGCAAAGGCCAAGCAAGCGCCGTGGCCAGCCTCGTCAAATGCGGCGCCAACGTCAATCGCGCCAACCGCTACCGCGTGACCCCGCTGTTTGAGGCGGCCCGCAAGGGAAACGCCGCCATCGTGAAGACCCTGCTTGACGCCCACGCGGATGTTCGTTTCCGAAACCTTTCCGGGCAGACGCCCATCTTTGCGGTCGTGCTCTCCTCCCATAGCGTGGAAGTGGCGAAACTGCTTCTGGAGTTCGGCGCTGATCCCAACCTGCGCGACTCCAGCGGCGAAACCCCGCTCATTCTCGCTGAGGAAAACCATAGCGACCAAATTCTCCAAGCCCTCGAGCATCCGCCCGCTCTGCGCACAACCCTGCAGAAGTGACTGAACATTCGCCGCCCGGCTTTCACTGTTCAAGCCGTTTTGCGCAGCACCGTATTTCGTTGGGCCCAGGCGGGATCGGGGTTGGGGTAATCCAGATTATAATTCAAGCCGCGGCTCTCGGGACGCTGCAAGGCGCTCGCCACAATCAGTTCGGCCACAATCGCGATGTTGCGCAACTCCAACAAATCGCTGGTGACGATGAAGTTCCAGTAATATTGCTGAATCTCCTCCTGCAAATTCGCAATGCGAGTTCGCGCGCGTTGCAGCCGTTTGTTCGTGCGGACGATGCCGACGTAATCCCACATCAACCGGCGTATCTCGTCCCAGTTGTGCGAAATCACCACCAGTTCATCCGGGTTCGCCGCGTTGCCCGATTGCCAGCCGGGGATGGGGAAATCAGCCGGTGACGCGGGCTTCGCCAGCACCCGTTGCGCCGCACGATGGGCGCAAACCAAAGCTTCGAGCAGCGAATTGCTCGCCAGCCGGTTCGCCCCGTGCAACCCGGTGCAGGCCACTTCGCCGACGGCATACAGACCGGCGATGCCCGTCTCGCCATCCACGTTTGTCAGCACGCCGCCGCATTGATAATGCGCGGCCGGCACCACGGGAATCGGCTCGCGCGTGATGTCAATGCCAAATTGCAGGCAGGTTTTGTAAATGTTTGGAAAACGTTCGCGAACGAACTCCGCCGGCTGCCGCGTGATGTCCAGCAACACATGATCCGCGCCGCTGCGCTTCATCTCGCTGTCAATTGCCCGCGCCACGATGTCCCGCGGCGCGAGTGATTTCAACGGATGATACTTGTCCATGAACTCGACGCCGCCAATGGTCTTGAGCACGCCTCCTTCGCCACGCACGGCTTCGCTGATGAGAAACGATTTCGCCTTGGGATGATAGAGGCAGGTCGGGTGAAACTGGATGAACTCCATGTTCGCCACTTCCGCCCCGGCGCGATACGCCATCGCCACGCCGTCGCCTGTGGCGATGTCCGGGTTCGTCGTATAAAGATAAACCTTGCCGCAACCGCCCGTCGCCAGCAACACCACCGACGTGCCGAATGTCTCCACCTCGCCCGTCGCCTTGTCCAAGACATAAACGCCCACACAACGATTTGGTCCCGCTTGGCCGAGCTTCTGGCTGGTAATGAGATCAATCGCGAAATGATCCTCGAAAATCTTGATGTTCGGCTGGGCGGCAATCGCGGCCAGCAAGGCGCGCTCAATCTCGCGCCCGGTCACATCCTTGGCGTGCAGAATGCGCCGCTTGGAATGGCCGCCTTCCTTGCCCAGATCCAGTTCGCGCGCGCCATGCGACAGCGGAATCTCGCGCTCGGAAAATTTCATCCCCAGCTCCATCAACTCCGCGATGCGCGCCGGCCCTTCCTGAACGATGGTGCGCACCACCGCCTCATTGCACAAACCCGCGCCCGCTTCCAGCGTATCGCGCACATGCATTTCCACCGAGTCTTCCTTGCTGGTGACCGCCGCGATGCCCCCCTGCGCGTAATTCGTGTTCGATTCCGCCCGGTTCTTTTTCGTGATGATCGCCACGCGTCCATGCGGCGCGACCCTGAGCGCAAACGTCAGCCCCGCAATCCCGCTGCCCAGGACGATGTAATCGAATTGTTTCATTTAACTTCAAATTTTTTGCGCCGATTCATAATGGCATATGGAGAAGCCCCTTTCCAATTCATAACCGCGCATTATCAATCAACCGCGTCTTCCCAAAAAACACCGCCAGCGCCATGTGCGTGCCAGGCTTCACTTTCGCGACCGCTTGCAATGTGTCCGGATCGAAAAACTCGATGTAATCCAGTCGTGCCTCAGGACGTTCCGCTATGAATCGTGTTAACTGCGCCTTCAGATCTGCGGATGGAATCGCCCGGACCTTCACCAGTTTTTTTGCCAGTTGCAGCGCCTCGGACAAAACAATCGCCTGCTGGCGTTGCGTTGGGGAAAGATATTTGTTGCGCGAACTCATCGCCAAACCGTCCGGTTCTCGATGCGTGGGCGCCACGACAATCTTCACTGGAAAATCCAGGTCGCGTACCATGCGTTGAATGACTGCGGCTTGTTGAAAATCCTTCGCGCCAAACACCGCGACTTCCGGTTGCACGAGGTTGAACAACTTGGCCACCACCGTGGTCACGCCGCGAAAATGGGTTGGCCGCGACGCGCCTTCCATGCCGCGCGACAACGTTTCCTCCACCACATAAGTGCTGTATTCCCCTGCCCCGTTTTGGGGATACATTTCCCGGTCGTCGGGTGCGAAAATCACATCCACCCCGGCGGCGCGGCACAATTTTTTGTCGCGCGCAAAATCGCGCGGATAGCGTGAGAGGTCTTCCCGCGGGCCAAACTGCGTCGGATTCACATAAATGCTCACCACCACGCAGCCGTTGGGGCCCACGATTTGCCGCGCCCGTTTCACGAGGCTGAGATGCCCTTCATGCAGGTAGCCCATGGTCGGCACAAAGCCGACGCGCACGCGCCGGCCCTGCCATTGTTTCGCCAGCCGCTGCATCGCGGAAACCGATTTGACGATTCGCATGGTGAAAAAGTGGTGTACCGGCGGCGAAGTATCAATAACATTGTCAACTCTGTGCAAAGCGGTTAAAATGCTCGGACATTATTCGCACCATGAAACGGCATCTCCTCCGACTTTCTTTGGGACTGGTCTGGTTCGCCCTCACCAGTCCGCTGCACGCCGGAAACGAACCCGGCCAGGCGCTTCCTGAAAAACCGGACGGGCACGGCTGGATCAAGCTCTTTGACGAAAAAACTTTGAGCGGTTGGACCGCACCGACTCCGG
>JAQGPB010000059.1 GCA_028293265.1 Pedosphaera sp.
TGTTCGGGTAGCAGTACGTTTCTTCAGCGGGGTTCCCCACCCCCACCTCCTTGGCGTCTGCTGCCCGAATCTTTTTCTTCGGCTTGACGCGGACCTCTGGTTTCCGTAAGTTTCGCCTCCCCTTGAGGGGGGGTGTAGCTCAATTGGTTAGAGCGCTGCCCTGTCACGGCAGAGGTTACGGGTTCGAGCCCCGCCACTCCCGCCATTTTTCAAATCGTGACCTGTTGCGACAGGTTTTTACACCACATGACCGTTTGCGCCTAAATTTGTGAGGCTCGCTCGCCGTGATTTGGAAGGCTGTCAAACGCCGCCCACGTGCCCGGCAGGTTTTCATCCCTGCAAATTTTGTCAGTCATGGCAGTTACGGTGCGACATCCAGCGAGCCTATTACCTGAAGCATCCCTTGAAGTGGCACCTGGACACGATCCAACCGCCGGTCCGGTTCCCGGCTCATTTCGATCACGGCCTGGTCGAGCAGAAACGCTTCAATCAGCGCGGTGATCCCCTGCTTTGTCTTTGGCAGCAGAGGCGACGGTTTTGTCACGGCAAAATAAGCATTCAAAAACAGCGCGCTCACGCCTTGTTCCCAGAAGTGCGCCCACGCTTCCAGCGCGCGCAATTGCTGCCCCTGAACCTTCTCCGCCTCGAGTTGCTGCCGCAGGGCCGCCTGGGCCGCACAGTGGAACGAACGGATCATCGCCGCAACATCCCGCAACGGCGAACGTTTGATGCGCCGCTCGCTCAACGACCGTCCGGTCTCGCCTTCAAAATCAATGATGACAAAGTCCTTTCCGGTGTGCAGCACGTGGCCGAGGTGAAAATTGCCGTGGCAACGAATCCGCAGGGCCGCCACCGGTGTTTCATGCACAGAGCGATAACGCGCGAGGATGACGTCCTGCGCGGCGATCGCCTTTTCGGCGAGCGGCCGCGCGGTTTCGGGAAGTTTTTTCAATTCTTCCCGCAACCAGCGAAAATGGTGAACCAAGCGATTCCGCATCGATTGGTAGAGCGAGCGCTGGTAATAGGGTGTGAACGGCTCGGGCGCGAAATCCCGGTTGCCCGGATCTGACGCCAGCGCAAGGTGCAGTTCGCCGGCGCGCTGGCCGAGCAGGCGCGCCGATTCAGAATAGCTGCCGATGATTTCCGCCACTGCTTCAGGCACGCCGCGCTCCGCCAGATTGACCAGCGGAGCGGTGGCCGGAACCTCCGTGCCTGCGTCGGCGGACAGGGTGCGAACGCGCTCAAAGTAACGGCCGAGCGCATCCATGGTGTAATGCCAGCCATCCGTGGCGTGGGCGATGTATCCGCTCAGGATCCCCAGACACGTTCGTCCGCCGTCCTGGCGCAGATAATCCAGCGCCCCGGCGAAGGGCGGAACGTGCGGGAAGTTCCGCCCGGCAAGAAACTGCGCGGATTCAAGCGCCGGATGCGCGCCTGCTTCCATGCGCCGGTACAATTTTAAAATGAATTTGTCACCATAAACGATATTGGTATTCCGTTGCCTGGGCCTGGGTGTGGATGGCTCCGGCACGTTGCCGTTGCGGAAGGCGCGCAGCGCCGGAGCCGCGAAACCGTTCAAGCAGCCGGCGGCGCCTTTCAACGAACGACGGCGCGCCATGGTTTCAAAGAGCATTTTGGCGAAGGATTTCCCCGCCGCCGCATCGTAGAGCACCCCGTCCGCGCCGGAGGCCTCAAGGCGGGCATGGGCGATGATAAACCGTGGCACCTCATGCTCGAGTCGGGCGGCTTCAGCACCGGAGGCGAACGCAATGGGCAGCAGATATTCCTCGGGCTCGTTCTGCTCATAGTCAACCAGCAGGGTGGCAAGGAAGTTCTTCTCCGAATCCAAGCACAGTGGAATCAGGTCGCGGATGCGCGCGGATTTGATTTCCCCGCTGTCGGCAAACCAGCCCCGTTGCGGCAGGTACTCGGGCAGGCACGCTTCCAAATCGCCCCGGCCCCGTCCCAAAACCAACTCTTCCCAGTCTTCCTTCGCGTTCAGCACCCTGCGCCGGTGCGCGGAGACCTCCTCGCGCTCCCGCGCCGCCGAGGGTTCGAGCGAAAACCAAAATACCGAGTGAGGACCAATGGTCAGCGGGTACGGTGCGGCGCCGATGGGGGGGAATTCTGTGCGGCCAAACAGTTCCACCGGCACCTGCCCGGGGAAGCCCGCCAGGCCGAGTTCAACCGGCTGCGGAAAGCGCGAGAGATTGGCGACCACCAGGATGGTCTCCTGTTCATGCCGGCGGATGAACGCGAGCACTTTCCGGTTTTCCGGATGAAGAAACTCCAGCGTGCCCAGGCCAAAAACCTTCCAGCGTTTGCGCAGGGCCAGCGCGCGCCGGGTCCACCAGAGCAGCGAATGCTGGTTGCGAACCTGATTCTCCACATTGACCGCTTCAAAATGATATTCCGGGTCCAGAATCACCGGCGCATACAGCGCCTGCGGCGTGGCGCGCGAAAAGCCGGCGTTTTTGTCCGGGTTCCACTGCATCGGGGTGCGGACCCCGTTGCGGTCGCCAAGGAAAATATTGTCCCCCATGCCGATTTCGTCGCCATAATAGATCACCGGCGTGCCGGGCAGGGACAGCAGCAGGAGGTTGAGCAGTTCAATCCGCCTGCGGTCGTTGTTCAACAGCGGGGCCAGGCGGCGGCGGATGCCCAGGTTTAGCCGTGCTTTAACTTCGCTGGCGTAGAAGCGATACATGTAATCACGTTCCTCGTCCGTGACCATCTCCAGCGTCAGTTCATCGTGGTTGCGCAGAAAAAGCGCCCACTGGCTGGTCTCCGGAATCGGCGGTGTCTGCTCCAGAATATCGGTGACCGGCATGCTGTCTTCGAGGCGCGCCGCCATGAACAGGCGCGGCATGAGCGGAAAGTGAAACGCCATGTGGCATTCATCGCCTTTGCCGGAACCGAAATAGGTCACCGCCTCCTCGGGCCACTGGTTGGCTTCGGCGAGCAGCATCCGATCGCCGTACCGGGCATCCAGATGGGCGCGGAGCTGCTTCAGGTACGCGTGCGTTTCCGGCAGGCTCTCGCACGAGGTGCCTTCGCGTTCGTAGAGGTACGGCACGGCATCCAGGCGAAAGCCGTCCACGCCCAGATCGAGCCAGAATTCGAAGACCCGCCGGATTTCCCGGTGCACGTCCGGGCTGTCGAAATTCAGGTCCGGCTGGTGCGAGTAAAACCGGTGCCAGTAATACGCATGCGCCACCGGATCCCACGTCCAGTTCGACGGCTCAAAATCCTGGAAGATGATCCGGGCGTCCTTATATTTTTCCGGCGAATCGCTCCAGACATAAAAATTCCGCTCCCGGCTGCCCGGCTTGGCCCGGCGCGACCTTTGAAACCACTGATGCTGGTCGGACGTGTGGTTGAGGACCAGTTCGGTTATCACCCGCAGCCCGCGCGCCTTGGCCTCGCGCATGAACGTCTTGAAATCGCCGAGCGTCCCGTAGGCGGGGTTGATGGAATAATAGTCCGCAATGTCATAGCCGTCGTCCTTGAGCGGCGAGGGATAGAACGGCAGCAGCCAGAGGGCGGT
>JAQGPB010000067.1 GCA_028293265.1 Pedosphaera sp.
CAAGCATAAAATATCAGCCAGACTGCACTTTGGCATCTTTCGACCGCGCCATACCGGGCCATGGCAAAAGGTGCGCGGACTTCAGTCCGCTTAAACGCTTGATTATCCGGTATTGCCCGCCTTGTCCGGCCTCCTTGACCAGCCCACCTTTAAGCGGACTAAAGTCCGCGCACCGGTGGAGATCGTGGTTGCGGTGCCAGGTCGCGCCCGCTCTCATTTTTATCTTTTGATTTTGCAATTCTAACTTCACCACTCTCATGCAACTATTCCGCTCCCTCGGCATTTACCCAAAACGAACTCTGCGCCGGTCCCGGCCCGGGCCCCGCCAACCTGTCCCGCCCATCCCCGCCAAATTCAATTTCGGCCTCACCGCGCGCCGGCCGCTTGTTCCCCTGGCTGCGGCGTCGTTGTTCCTGAACCTGAACCACCGCGAAGTCATTGACCTAATCGAAGCCGGCAAGTTGCGCTGGGCTTTCGACATTCGTTCGTGCGATGCCACCCGACGCGAAATCCGAATTTTGCGACGGAGCTTGTTTGAGTTCAGCGGCCTCAATTCCCGCGCCGAACCGCCGCGCGCCGAAGAGGTCGAGTTCCAGCGCGTCATGGATCTCATCCTGCCCCAGGAGGTCATCCAATCGCCGACTTCCTTGCGTTGGCGAAAAGCCGATTGGAGCAGCCGGAGTGTGCGCAATTTCCAGCACGAAATGCGGCTGAAACCGCTGCGGTATGAGAAGCTGACATTTCCCGAGGAACCGGTGCTGCGCGGCTCGGAAATCGCCGAATATTTTTCCTGCCTGCGGCAGCACGTGGTCAATCTGATCGGAGAAAAGATGTTCCAACTGGTGGACCTGCCGATAGGCCCGAAGGCTTCCCCGTTTGTCACCCGCGCCAGCGTCATCAAATTTCTGAAAGAGCGGAGGATGTCTTGAAGCCGAAAGACCGCACGCCGCCCCGGGACGCCGAGCACGCGCACGGAAACCAGGAAGGCGCCCAAGTTCGCCGGCAGGAATTGATGCTGGCGCTGGCATTTTTTGCGGTCGCAATGATCTGGTCCGTGACTGCGGGCGGATGGATACGGCTTTTTCGCCGCATTGCACGATGCAAACGGCGTCCAGAAATTTCTTCGCAACCCTTGGAACCAAAACCTTGGCAATCAACCCAAACGACCCATGAACAAACTCATCAAACTTAACACCCCGACCGTCAAAACCCGTCCGGAAATGGAAATCCTCGTCCGCGAAATCGCGCGGCTCAAGCTCAACGAAAAATTGCTCGTCGCCGGCATGGACGCTGAAATCCAGGCCGTGCGCGACAATTACGAGGGCCGGCTCGGCACGCTGGCGCAGGTGCTCGCCGAGAAAACCGAAGCCGCGCGCGGCTGGGCCGCGGCCCACCCCGCCGAGTTTGGCCAGCGCAGGTCCATCGAATTCATCCATGGCGTGATTGGTTTTCGCACCAATCCGCCCAAGTTGAAAACGGTGTTGAAATTCAAGTGGGACGGAGTGCTCGAAGCCTTGCGCGCCGCCCGCTGGGGCGCGGCCTACATCCGCGTCAAGGAAGAGATCAACAAGGAACAGATCATCGCCGACGTGGGCGCGCAGATTTTGAGCGCGGCGGAATTGCGCAAAGCCGGCGCGCAAGTCGTCCAGGAAGAATCATTCTTCGTCGAGCCGAGGCTCACAAAGGTCGAAGCCCGCGAGGCGGCTTAAATCAGAGCCGAAAAAGTTCAGCCGAAAAAATTTGTTTTGACCACGGATGGACACGGATGAACACGGATTCAGCATTGCCAAAGCATGGCTTTGGGCTGATGACAAACTGATTCACCCAATGATGACCCGAATCATTACGATGCATTTGGGGTTGACGCGGCCCAACCCCCTAACCTCGAAGGGGGCGAGGGGGAAGGCTCGCGGGGACGCTCGCCCCACCCGCGCGCGCGGGGAATAATTCACTCGTTGGGACCGTAAAACCAACCTGAATATCCCCTCCAGCGAAAATCCATTCTACCATATCAACGTGAATCCCGATGCATCTCCCCGCCCCCTGCGCGGATTCGGATCACCCGGCCTTTTCGGGCCGCCAAGGGTAAGTATCCAATAGCCGGGAAATTGCTCCAGCAAACCCTTCATGTCCAATTCCTTGAAAGGCTTGATCAAAAACGAATGTGCTCCCAGCGCATAAGCCTTGTGCAACTCTTTGGTGCCATCGTAATTGGTCAGCACTACAATCAGCAGCTTGTTGAATTCAGGCCGGGCCTTCAGCCATAGCAGCACCTCCCAGCCATCCACCGGGGCCATTTTTAAATCCAGGAACAACACGCCCGGCAGGGGAAACAGGTCGCGGTCGGCAAAATCACCCTCGCCCTTCAGATACGCGATGGTTTCCTTCCCATCTCGGGTCACCTTGAGCGCATTAAGCACACCGACCGACAGCAAAATGCGTTTGAAAAACAATTCATCATCCGTTGAATCTTCCGCCAACAGAATTGTGCTGGTCATAGGGAAAAACTCCAACTGTTAAGCACGGAAAAAACATCCGCTATCTATGCATTTAATACATGGGGTGAACTCCCCGTCTGCAAACTGGTGCTATGCAAAAAAGCGAGCGGCGCAAGCAGCAATACCAGAGCCGTCAGTCAAGTCGAAGCTCGCAATGTTGGGGATGGCACGAACAAACACTCAATAATCCCAACCCGTGTCACGTAAGGATTGTTCATCGGGGTTTCCCAGCCCGCAACGCCCGCAACGAAAACCCCCGCCCGTTCTCGAACGGTTCAACCTTGGCCACAATTTCCAACACCGGATAACGCACCGTGGCCAGCCCGTAGCTGCGATAGGTCTGCGCAAACAATTCGGTTTCGACCATGCCGGTCCAGTCCGCCAGCGTGAGAAACTTCATTGGCTCACCCGTGATCTGGTGATGGGTGCGTTGCTCCACCACCAGACCGCACGTCACCACTTCCTCGCCGATATGCTCCCCCAGGTGCGATACGGGGCAATACGTTTCCCAGGCCACGTCATCGTGCAATTCCAGCGGGTGTCCGCTGGCGGGAAAACCCAGCAATTCATTTTCTGCTTCCAACCGTTCGCGTCGGGTCGGTTCCTGCAATAGCACTTCCGGCAGGCGGTCCAGGCCGGGAGGATTTGGTGATGGTCTTGAGCATGATCGTAATGATCGTGATGATGTTTGAGCAGAAGCCCAGAGGTGGCACCTTTCTGTTTCATATCTGTTTTCATCCGTGGTTGGCTGCTGCATCTTTCCAACTCATTTTAAGCGCCCTTTTGAAACTCGCTCTTTGGCCCGATGCTTTTTCGCATCAAAAATTCCGACGCGCCGGTGATGACATAATTCTTCAACTCGCCAATGCGTTCA
>JAQGPB010000096.1 GCA_028293265.1 Pedosphaera sp.
CGTGCCTCGCAACCCTGGGCTGAGTGATTTCATCCTTTCAGGATGACAGGGTGATTTGTCGCTGATTGACGAGGACGCTCCACTTTTATGGTGAGGCCCGAAACAATAAAGACGGTTCATTCCGCAGCCTCCTCCGCCTTCCTCAACACGCGATAACTGTGCGTCCACGGGTCAATGCGGCAGATGGAACGATAATCGCATTGGTCGCAGGCGGTGAGCGTGCCCTTTCGATATGGGCTGAGCTTCGCCTCGCCGCCGTACACCGCGCGGCCCATTTTTTTCAACGCGGCTTCCACGCCGTCGAGCATCGCCATGAATTCACCGCTTTCCAACGCTTCGCGCGAATTTGCGTTGAGACCGCCGTCCTTTTTGCGCCGGTAATTGAACTGATCGCCTTCCTGTGCTTCCGGCCGCTGGTCCAGCAGATCGAGAGTTTGCGCGTCGAAGCGTCCGGTGTGGCGATAGGCCAGTTTTCGCGCGGCATCCGCGTCGCCCAGGGCTTCGTCGCGGTTGTCGCCGCGCTCATATTTGCCGCGCAAGTTCACATAAAACACTCCGGCGGGCATCAACCGCGACACGCCGAACAACGGGCGCGGATTCGGCCAATGACGCAGCACGTTCAGATACGCGGCGAGCTGCAGTTGCAACCCATGCTCCATCAACAACGGATCCAATTGCTTCTGGCTCGATTTGTAATCCACCACCACGCAGAGCGCGTCCTGGCCGTTCGCATCAGGATGAATGTCAATGCGGTCAATGCGCCCGTGCAACAGAAGCCGATGGCCTTCGTTCAAATCAAGGTCCCATGGCGGAAAGGTATTGTCGGCATCGCCAAAAGGCAGTTCTACCGCCGTCGGGTCGAACGCATACTGCCGCCGCATCCAGCCGATCAAGGTCTCCGTGAAATCCTGCAACGACTCCGTCAACACCCGCGCGGTGAATTTGCCTTCCTCGCTGGATTGCAGCAGTCCTTCGCGGAAACTCACCATCCGGCTTGCGGCGATGCTTTTGATCCGCTCGCGCGCTTCCGCCGGCGTGATGTCGCGCCAACGCTTTTTCTCGCTCTTCAATTGGTCGTGGAACTCCGCCAAAATTTCGTGCTGGAAGTTGCCCTGGTCGCGAACATCCAGCTCAAACAGCTTGCGCTCCTCGGCGCGCAAGCCGGAATGAACGAAAAATTTGAACGGGCAGGCGGCAAACTGTTCCATGCGGCTCACTGAGGTGCGCAAGGCCGGGCCGTAAAGCTGATGCGCGAGCGCGGGCGAAAGCGCTTCTTTCACCGGCACCGCAATCAAATGTTGCAGCCGTTCGCGCAACGGCGCGAGCGCGGGCAGATCGCCGAGACGCGACAAGTCCTTGATCTTGGTTTCGGGACTTCGCGTTTGGTTGCGCAGGAGCGGCGCGATCAGTTCGCCGGCATGTTCGCTCTTGCGCCAATCTTTGATGCCGGGAAAGACCTCAAATTCCAACGCGGGAAAAAGCTGCTTGAAATGCGAGAGGAAAGGGGAGGGATTGAGCGGCTTGCCGGCGGCGTCCGCGAGACAGCGTGTCAGCACGAGCCGCTGGCGCGCGCGGGTGCAGGCGACGTAACCGTAGAATCGTTCCTGGCTGAGCTGTTGCCGCAAGGTCGTGAGCGAGATGCCCTGGTGCTCCAACTCCGTGCGGTCCGCGTCGGTCAGCAAAACGGAAGCCTGCGGCGGCGCGGGAAACACCGTCTCGTTCATCCCCAGCACGAGCGCGAGCCGGATGTCGGGATTGCGGGAGCGGTCAATCGCGCCAATCAAAACTTGGTCGAGCGCGGGCGGAATGACGCCAACCGTCAGCCCCGCCAATCCCGCTTCAAGAACCGGCAGCCATTCGCGCAGTGGCAGCGGCTCGGTCGGAAACGCAAGTTCCACATTGTCCATCCACGCATTCATCTGCTCCCAAACCGTCAGATGAACCGGATTTGGTTTTCCCTCTTGTGTGCTCCATTTCTCCAGCGCCCCGACCACAGTCAACGTTTGCCAGAATTCGCGCATTGCGGCGGCGAGTTGCGTGCCGGTCGGCTGTTTTCCCAATGCCATTGCGAGTTTGTAAAATGGCGGGACGACCTGTCGACGCACGCGTTCCAATTCGGTGGCCAGCAGCGGATTGTCGGCAATGGTTATGGGCTGATGCCAGGCTTTGCCGCTCCAACCCCGGGCGAGCGCTTCGTTTTCCAACCGGTCAATCTCGACTTCCGCGGCGGGCACGAGGCCGGTTTTGAGCGCGGCAAACCAGTCATCGCGCGCCCAGGAAAAAGCGACCGTGCGCAGGGCATTGCGCGCGAGTTCGGCGAGCGGATGGTGCGAAACCGATTCGCGGCGGTCGAGGAAGAACGGGATTTCGTAGCGCGTGAAAACATTCGCCAGCGGCTCGTGATAACTTTGCAGGTTGCGCGCGAGCACGGTGATTTCGCGGTAACGGCCGCCGGCGCGGACAAAGCGAAGAATTTCACGCGCCGCCAGAGTGGCTTCGGCCTCGGGATTGGCGCAGGCAGTGACGCGGAGACAATGCTTGAGCGAGCGCGAGATGGCGGAATTCGGCGGTTCGTGAAACGGCGCAGGCGCGGCCCAGTGTGATTCGAGATGAAACAAAACCGGGTTGTTGAGGAACCGGCTTTGATTGATGCGCCGGGGCAGCAGTTCGGTGTTGAGCACGCTGTTCGGCAGCCCGGCGAAGCGTTGCTTGCACTTCTCAAACGTCTGCCGCACCACCGACCAGTTGGAGAGCCAGGAGATTTTCGCCGTCGGCACCTGGTCGAGGCAGAAAGTCACCATGGCGTCCGCCGTGTGCGGCAGCAGTTCGGCGAGCAGATCCAATTCCTGCGGCGAGAATTCGTTGAAGCCGTCGACCCAGAGTTCGCCCAGGTCCAGCGGCGGATGGGGCGCGCGCAAGGTTTGCGTGGCGAAGTCCAGCAGATGATCGGCGTCCTGCAATTGGTGCGCCGCAAGCCAGTCCAGGTAATCGCGCAGCAGCGTGGCGAGATCGTGGAGCTTGGCGCTCAATCCTGCGACACTGTGGACTTCCTCGGCCAGTTGGGCGAGCGATTCGGGCGTCAATTGATGGCGCTGAAGTTCGCGCAGGGCTTGGCTGAGATGTTGCGCGAAACCGGTCAGGCGCGCGCTGGCGCGGAACAGCTTGAGCTCGTTCCGCTTTTTCGCGAGCAATCCGCGCAACACCATCAGGCGGCCTTCTTCGTCGAGCATGCGCGGCGGAGCTTTTTGCAGCCGGTCAAAAATGAAGAATGCGAGGCGGTCGAACGAAAGGATGTGCAGCCGCGTGTAACCCGGCAGCGAGGGATACGCGAGCAACTGGCGCTCCAGCTGATACGTGGTCTGCTTGGGCGCGAGCAGCAGCAAGGGCGGCCCGTCCGGCGCGGCGGTAAGCGCGTGGCGGATTTCCGTCAGGCAGCGAAACGTCTTGCCGCTGCCCGCTGGTCCCAGGATGAAACGCGTCTGCATGGCTTAGTTTTAACCGCAAAGGCACCGCGACGCAAAGGGAGTTGCGTAGCACGGCGACATCGTTCATCGTGGGTGCGAGGGAATGGGGCACTCGAATATAAATTGCAGTTAAACCGTCAAATTACACAAAGGAAACCTTTATGAATATCACCAGAAAATTTTTTGGATGCGCCGTGACCATCGGCATCGGTTGGTGCTGTCTAGCTCCCGCTCCCAAGGCGCGGGCAGCAGGTGCGGACTTGGCGGTTCCGGCAGTAGTCCAGAACGGGTTCAGAGCCTGGGGCAAGCAGGAAATATCCTCTTACGCGCTGGACATCTGGAAAAAGGGCGGACTGCTCGAGGACGACAAAAAACCCGCCACGCTGGCGAATTATTTCAGCAAGATTGACCGCACCTTGGGCAACTACAAATCCTACGATTTGGTTGATGGCAAGCGGATCAACCAGAGCACGGAGATACTTTACCTTGCCATCAACTTTGAACACGCCGCAATTTACGCGCGGTTCCAGCTTTATCGGACCGACAAAGATTGGGTCGTGCAAAACATGGATTTCAGCCCCAAACCCGAGGCCATCATGCCATGGCTGGCCTTTGAGGGAACCAACTACGAGCAATAGGCCGGCTAAACTTCCACAACTTTTCCCGGCGCAGGCTGGATGACTTTTATTTTGGGATAACGGACGCGGATTTGTTCCTCGAACCATTGCCGGGAGTCTTCGTCGCCATGTCCGAGCAGAATCGTATGCGGAGAAACTTGACCCACAAAATTAAGCAGTTCGTCGCGGTTCGCATGGGCGGTCAGATCGAATTCCTCAAGTTCGCAACGGCGGGTAAGTTCGCCGGCGCTGCCGCTGAACATGAATGTTTCGCCGGGTTTCGCGGCTTTGAGACGGCCGCCGGGAGTGTCGCGGTCCGCATAACCGACGAAGAAAATCGCCTGGCGTTCATCGCCGATCATGCGCGTGGCAAGGCCGTGCGCGGCAGTGTTCTCGCTCATCATGCCGGCGGTGATGACAAAGATGCGGCCGCCGGAGAGCTTCATTTTTTCCAACTGGCCCTTTTCCAAGACGACCAGATTCAACGCCTCGCGCAATTGCAGGCTGCTGTGCTGGCGGTGGGTGCGGTGCGATTCCAGATCGTAAATCTCCGTAAACACCCGTCCGAGCCCGCCAATGTAAATGGGCTGATGCTTCAAGCGGCCCGAGCGTGTGAGCAACGCGAGCATCGCCAGAATTTCCTGCGTGCGGCCCAGTGCAAAAGTGGGAATGAGAATGCAGCCCTTGCGCTTGAGCACGCGTTCGATGGACTGGGTAAGGCGTTCCAGTTCGGCTTCGCGCGTGAATCCCGGCGGCACGGCGCGGTTGCCGCGCGTCG
>JAQGPB010000128.1 GCA_028293265.1 Pedosphaera sp.
TTGTGCCCTTCCGTCAACGCCTTGAACAACGCAATCCGCTCCGCGCAGCAAGTCAGCCCGTAACTCGCGCTCTCCACATTCGCCCCCGTGGTCACTTCCCCCTTCTCCGTCAACAACGCCGCCCCCACCTTGAATTTGGAATACGGCGCCACCGCCCGCTCCCGGGCCTTCAACGCCGCCATCACCAAATCTAATTTGTCCAATTTACCCGGTTTTCCCATACAAATTCGCAAAAGATTGGAGCAGGAATCCTGCCGCGTGTTTCACCTTCTCGGCCGTTTCCAGCACCTCGGCATGCGAAAGCGTCTCCCCGCCCCGGCCCGCCGCCAGATTCGTGATACACGACAGCCCCGCCACCTTCAAGCCGCACTGCCGCGCCACAATCGCCTCCGGCACCGTGCTCATCCCCACCGCATCCGCCCCCAGCCGCGCAAACGCCTCGACCTCCGCCGGCGTCTCATAACTCGGCCCGCACACCGCCAGGTAAACCCCCGACCGCAGCTTCAGCTTGCAACGTTCGCCCGCCTTATGCAACAACCGGTTCAGCCCCGCATCATAAGTCCGCGTCATGTCCACAAAACGCGGCAGCTTCGGCCACGCCGGGCCGCGCAACGGATTCACCCCCATCAGATTGATATGGTCCGACAGCGCCATGAAATCGCCCGGACGAAATTTCCGGTTCACCCCGCCCGCCGCGTTCGTCAGCAATACATCCTGCACGCCGAACGCCGCCAGTACCCGGATCGCGAACGTCACCTGCTCCATGGAGTGACCCTCGTAAAAATGCGCCCGCCCGCTCAACACCACCACCGGCGTCCCGCCCAGTTGACCCAGCAGCAGCTTCCCCGCATGCCCGCTCACCCCCACCGGCGGAAACCCCGCCAGCCTTTCGTACGAAATCTCCGACTCCACCACCAGCCGCGCAATCGCCTGCTGAAACCCGCTCCCCAGGACAATTCCCAAGGCGGGCCGCAGCCGCGACAACTTCCCGATCTGCCGCGCCGTCAATTCCGGATCAAACGATTGCTTCAATTGCTTCATATCAATGCCCCAAAAGCAAACCACTTTTCCCCCGCGATACAAAGCGGATTTTGCGCAAGTGCAGCCGTCTCGCAGGGATGGCTGAAACGTTACATGGAAAATGATGAATGCTCCTGAAGGAATTATCCCTGCTTCAAGAAGGACAGGTAACTGCGACTGCAACCAAGATCTGCAAATTTACCCCAAGCGACCGCAACGTTCACCCTCTCCTGGGGGAGAGAATTCCCCAAACTAAAGTTCGCGCATTGAACCCTGGAACCATCGAGCGCTCGATATCTTCTCCCTCGCCCCGCGAGGAACGAGCGGGGAGAGGGCTGGGGTGAGGGGCTGCTCATTATTCGCGGTTCATGGAGAGGGCTGGGGTGAGGGGGTTCGGCCTCCAATGTAAGTTCATCACAATAAAAAAATCCCCGTGCGAGTTGCGCACGGGGACTGGAAAAATATTACTGGAACTTACGACCTGCCGGCAGCGGCTGCGGCCTTGGGACTCATCAGCACGGTCTTGGAAGGCATGCCTTTGGTGCAGGCCGATTTGCCACCACTGCAACAAGCTTTGCTCGAGTCGGTGCACATGGCTTTCTTTTCGGTGGGCGCTTTGGTGCTATTGTCCGCCTGAACCGAGGAGGCCAGGGCGAATGCCGATACTGCCACGCAGAGGATTAGTTTTTTCATAGTTTGATTTAACAGTACATTATGAGTTTTGTCACGCTGAATCTGGAGATTGGACGCATGGACCGGGCATTTCGTTCAATTCTCCGGCTCGACCAGTTTTCCGTTTGCATCCACGCTGAATGAAATTTTCTTGCCGGCCTTTTTCATCTCAACTCCATAAGTGATCTCGCCGTCCTCATCATCAATGTTCTTCTCAATCTTCTTGATCTCGCCGCCAACCGTCTGCGCGCGAATGGTCTTTTGCACGGCGTCCGGGGTCTCGGTGAGTTCGACTTGTAGGCTGAGCAGTTTTCCATCCCTGCTAATGGTAAATGAAATCTCCTTGCCGTCCTTGTTCATGGCCACCTCAAAGGTGACCACGCCATCCTCCACCACGCGGTCAATGTCGCCGAGCTTGCCTTTGGCGGCCTGCACCTGCGCGTGAATTGCCTGCCGCGCCGGTACCGGAATCTCGTTCATGAACACCTGCCATGTCAGCAACTTCCCATCCGGCGCGACGCTGAATGAACGCGTCCGTTTGCCCGTCGTCAATTCCACGTCATACCACGTCTCGTCGTCATCGCTGGTCTTTTCGATGTCGCCCAGTTCGCCCTTCGCCCTGCCCGCTTCGGCGAGGATGGTCTTCTGTGCCGCGACTGGAACTTCCGTGAGCTTGACCACCTGCGATTGCTCGGTGGCCAAAGCCACCGCCATGCCGGCCATCAGCAAACCAAAAGCAACCAAAGTTGATCTGAAAAATGTTCCCATAATAATCCTTGCTGAATCTGCGTGTGCCGCCCAATCACGCATTCGTAAATCGTAGATCGTAAATTCCCGCCCGTCATCGGTAGTGTGCCAATTCAAATGGGTAGCAAAGGCTACCAGCCTGTGCCGGTCGGCTACCAGCCGACCGGAACGAGTGAGGCGCTGGTTGGGCAATTAGACGCCGGCT
>JAQGPB010000137.1 GCA_028293265.1 Pedosphaera sp.
AAAGCAGCGCTGTTCGCTCCGCCAGCCGCGGCGAGACATCGCGCACGGCCAGCCAATATATCGGTTCGTCCAGATGGAAGACCGGCCAGCCTTTAAAAGCGGCTTTAGGGGAATATCCGCGCAGTGAGGGGAACGGCGGCATCGTTGAACGCTTCCGGCTCCGTTCCGGCCATGAACGCGGTAGAACGAGGTTTGCCAGCACAATACCGCCCAGACCTAAACCAAAGAGCGTCCCGACGGATGACCAGAATGCCCGTGCGCCGTTTGTGGAATGGTATTCGGCATCAAATCCTTTGATGTAGGCGAACACAGGGCTAGGCAGCAGCAGAACATCCAGCGCGCCGATACGGAGCAGCATTTGTTGAAACCACCACAAGGCTGGCAATACACCGGCAAAGAGCATGATCAACAGGAAGGAGCCAGCGATGGCGTGTTTTGCTTCGCTGTTGACTGCGGAGACGACCATTCCCATGCCCAGGGAAAAGAACAATGTCGTGACAAATACGAGCGCGAGCCTGCTGAACTCTTGCCCGGTCACCCCGCCGATGAGCAGGGCCAGTCCCAAGACGGGAACAATCGCCAGCAATCCGAAGAACGCGTGCAACGAGTGCGCGGCCAGTTTGCCCAGCACCACGTCATAGGCTCGCAAATCCGTGAGGAAGAGCAGGCCGAGGGTCCCTTCGCGTTTTTCTTCCGACAAACAATCTGAGGTCAGGAAAACTCCTGCGAGCATGCTGAAGATCAATGCCAAAATTCCCAGGGCGTTCAGCAGATGATGGCCCATTTGCGCCGGCGAGCTTAAATTGCTGTTGAGCAGCAGTATCAGCCAGAGGGCCAGCACGCTCAAGGCTGCCCAGAAACGCATCCAGTACGTGCCTGCCCGCCGCGCGGCCACGCGCAACTCACGGTCAACGATGGGTAACACGCTCATGGCCAGTTCCAGGTACCGGCATCCTTCGCAATCCGTAAAAGCAATATTCCCCGCAGTTTCACAACAAGTTCGCGGGTGCGACTTCGATTTGGTCGGCGAAGGCTTTGGGGATGGTGGCGGCGGTGAATTTGCCGTCCGGGCTCTTCGTCACGCAAACGACGGTCAAAGAGCCGTGGGCGACCTCGACAGGCGCGGGGCCGTTCAGTTTGCGGAATTTGAAAAGGTAACTGAGCGACTTGGATTTCTTTTCGCTGACGAGCAGATGGATTTCTACTTCGTCCTCGAAGCGGAGCGGCTGGCGGTAATCGCACGCGGCGTGGACGCGCGGCCAGCCGACGGGCGGGTCGAACTTGTCCATGACCACCGAGTGGCCGAGGGCGCGGAAGAAGCCGTGCTCGGCGGTCTCCATGTACTTGAAAAAGTTGGAGTAGTGCACAATGCCGGCCATGTCGGTCTCGGAGAACTCGACGCGGCGGATGGCCTTGAATTCGAATGCCATGGCGGAGGTTAGGTTTTAGGTTTTTGGTTGGCGATTAAAAAAAGTGTTGTTGATTGTGAGAAGGCTTGACTGACGCAACTGTCTTTTTTTGACCAGTTCACAACAAATCACTTTTTGTCAGGAGAGGCGGGCGAAAGCGGCCTAAGGCGGGCTTAAGCGACGTTTGGCCTGTTTTGCAGGGGTTTGACTTGGGTGATTCGCGGATTTTGCTTCACCCAGCTCACTGCCAGTTTTTCAAAAACTGGCCTGCCTCCAAACACGAAAAAGAGACTATCATGTTCGGGTTTTAAAGCAAGGATTTTATGACAGGTTTTCCGTGCTGGGGGCGCGTCTTAAAGGCGTGTTGCCCAAATGAGAAAAGGATTCTGTCATGGCTGGAAGAACAAACTTCGTGAGTTCGAGCGAAATTGTGCGCCCGGACGTGCTGCGAGGCGGGAAAGTGCAATCCACTTCACATTTTGAAGGCGCGGGTGGCTACAACCCTGATTGCGCGCGAATGGATGCCAGAGGTTTTGAAAAAGAGAGGATGAATCCCTGAGTTTTTGCAGGCCCGGTTCGCTCAAACGAACAATCCTGGCGAGACGCCGAAATGTCTGGCCAAGGTGCGGATATGGTTGACGGTGAGGTTTCGCTCACCGCGCAGAATCATCGCGCCCAGGTTCCGGCTTCCACCCAGGATGCGTGAAAGGTCGGCAGCGGAAAGATTTTGTTGTTCCATGAGATGTTGCAATATTTCACGTCCGCCGATTGCAGGCCACTTGACATGTTCCGCATCGTATTTCTCGATGAACGAGCAGAGCGCCTCAAAATAATCTTCCTGATCGGGGCTGAACTCATCGTGCCACAGAGCCATTGCGTCCGCTACTTCGACCACGTTGGCATAGTCCACCCGGTCATGAATCGGGCGTGGCGGAAGCAATGCAACCAAGCCCGGATAATCCTTCGGCAAGTCCTGAAACCGGTATTTGATCTTTGTTTTGGCCTTCATAGTTCTTTTTTCCAATTGTCTTTGCTGTATTCGGCATGCGTCAGGAAGCGCAGTGTGTAAACCCTTTGCCGGTCGAAATGCATGGCGACAATCAGCCGGTAATCATTGCCACAAACATCAAATACAAACACCGGCTTGCCACTGGCCGTGCGCACCATGTCCGCCTTCGGATATAACTTCCGCACTGCTTCAAAATTGTTCCAGCGGACCTGCCGGAGGGTTTTTACCCAAGCGGCCAGAAATTTGGCCGCTTTAGGATATTGTTTCGCCGCTTCACGGAGAAACTTTTCCTTAATGATCCGCACGCATACGGAATGTATGCACTGAGCCGTGTGCCGTCAAGGGGCAATGGAATATATTCTGCCTAAAACCGTTTTCTATCGATTCAACCGGTCTTGGCCGGGCTGACAGCCCCACTTTCAGCCAATTTTGCAGTTTTCACAGTCGCTTCAAAAGCACGAAGAGTCTCATTCGCCATAGCTTGGGCGCTGAATTTTTCCTCGACGGATTTGCGGCCGGCGGCTCCGAGCGCACGCGCTTGGGCGGGATCGAGCAATAACGGTTCAATGGCGTTGGCAAGGGCTTTGGGATTGCCGGGTTCGCAGAGGACGCCGCCGCCGGACGCTTCGACGAGTTCGGGAAAGGCGGCGTGGCGCGGTTGGACGACGGGGACGCCGCTCGCGAGGGCCTCGATGACGTAGAGGCCGAAGGCTTCGCCGTAGAGCGCGGGGACGGAGAAAACGGACAGGGAACGGAAAAAGGCTTGTTTGCCGGCACGGTCCACATTGGGGAAAAATTCGACGTCGTCCAGAAAGACCTTGGC